>NZ_ML122547.1:0-98803 GCF_003844195.1 Rummeliibacillus sp. TYF005 | reverse complement strand
GGTGCTGCACCCCAAAAGTTAGAGTAAAAAATCTAATTTTTGGGGTGTTTTTCTATGGCTAAATATAGCGAAAAATTTAAATTTAAAGTAGTACAAGATTATTTAAGTGGTCCATTAGGTTACACTTTGACAGCCAAGAAACATGGTATAGTTACTTCTCAATTAAAGAGGTGGGTACGTTCATATAAAGAATTTGGTCGAAATGGCTTATCTGTAAAGAAAAAGAAGCAGTTTTATTCTGTTCAATTTAAATTAGATGTATTAAACTTTATGAAACAAACAGGTGCTTCTTATCAAGATACGGCAATTCAATTTAAGATGAATAATTTAAGTTTAATCGCAAATTGGAACAGTAAATTTCTAAAAGAAGGGATAGAGGGCCTGCAAGAAAAAGCAAAGGGGCGTCCGTCTATGTCTAAGAAACCAAAATTAACATCGAAGAAACAAGAAAAAATAATGTCACGTGAAGATCAGTTAGAACGTGAAAATGAACTACTTCGTTTAGAGGTGGCGTATTTAAAAAAGTTGAAGGCTTTTCGAGAGAATCCGGATGCCTTCCTCGAAAAGCACAAGCAATCATTGCGTTCGAACTTAAAGAAGAGGGATTCCGATTAAAAGATGTTATAAAACAAGTGGATATTCCTGAGGCAACGTACCATTATCACATCAAGCAAATGCATCAAGAGGATCCGGATGAAACCTGGAATACCTTGATATTAGAGACTTTTGAGAAACATGAAGGTCGATATGGTTATCGCCGTATTCATGCGGAATTGAAAGCACAAGGATACACAATTAATCATAAGAAGGTACAGCGTATCATGCAGAAATTAAACTTGAAATGTGAGAAATTTGTACGCAAATCACGCTATAAATCTTATAAAGGGACGATAGGAAAGGTGGCAAAGAATCGTTTAAACCGCCGTTTCAGCACACCGAATCCCCTTCAAAAGCTTGTAACAGACGTAACGGAATTCAAATGTACAGATGGTGAAAAACTTTACTTAAGTCCAATCATGGATTTATATAACGGTGAAATCATTGGGTTTAGTATGTCAAAACGTCCAACACTAGATTTTGTGATAGATTCACTTAAACAAGTACTTCCTGTTATACAAGATCATGCAAAATATCGGACAACCATTCACTCAGATCAAGGCTGGCATTATCAACATAAAACATGGGTCAAAACATTAAAGCAGAACAAGATTTTCCAAAGCATGTCTCGAAAAGCAACGTGTGCAGACAATGCCGCAATGGAGAACTTCTTCGGCTTACTTAAACAGGAAATGTATTATGGGGAAGAATTGATTGCTTACGAAGCATTAAAAAAGAAAATTGTTCAATATATAGATTATTATAATAACGAGCGAATTAAACAAAAACTGGCCGGTATGAGCCCGGTAAAATACCGAATTCATACCAGCCAATTAGCTGCATAACAAAAACTCTAACTTTAAGGGGTCACTACCAAATGTATCTTAAGAGGTAATTTCAAAGAAATTATTATTTTTTAGCAATAATATGAATTGGGTTACCTAATGCAACTTCTGCAGTTTCCATTGTAATTTCACCTAAAGTAGGGTGAGCATGGATTGTCATTGCTACATCTTCAAGTGTCATACCAGCTTCAATTGCTAAGCCTAATTCAGCAATCATATCTGATGCACCAACACCAATAATTTGAGCGCCTAGTAATAAACCATCTTCTTTACGAGCAACAAGTTTTACAAAGCCTTCTGTTTCGTTTAATGCTAGAGCACGGCCATTAGCTGCGAATGGGAATTTGCCAGCAGATACTTCAAAGCCTTCTTCTTTTGCTTGTGCTTCTGTAAGACCTACAGTAGCCATTTCTGGATCTGTGAAGCATACAGCTGGAATAGCTAGATAATCGACAACTGATTTTTGTCCAGCAATAGCTTCTGCAGCAACTTTACCTTCATAAGATGCTTTATGGGCAAGTTGTGGTCCAGGAACGATATCACCGATTGCATAAATGTTTGGTATATTCGTACGACCTTGTTTGTCAACTTTTAATAGGCCACGTTCGCCAAATTCAATACCAATTTCTTCTAAGCCCATATCATTTGTATTTGGACGACGACCTACTGTTACTAATACATAATCAGCATCCAAAGTTTTTGCTTCGCCTTTTACTTCGTATTTAACTGTAACACCTGTTTCAGTTTCTTCAACACCTTGTGCTAAAGCTTCTGTTTCAATTGTTACACCTTTTTTCTTAAGACCTTTTTTAACAATAGTTGTCATTTGTTTTTCAAAGCCAGCTAAGATATCTTTACCGCCTTCAAGAATTGTTACTTGTGAACCTAGATTTGCATATGCAGAACCAAGTTCAGTACCAATGTAACCGCCACCAATTACAACAAGTTTTTCAGGTACTTCTTGTAATGAAAGTGCACCAGTTGAGTTTAATACACGTTTTGAGAATTTAAATGTTGGAATTTCAACGGGGCGTGAACCAGTTGCAATAATAGCATTTTTAAATGTATAAGTTTGTGCAGAGTTTTCAGTGATTACTCGTAAAGAGTTAGCATCATGGAAATAAGCTTCGCCTTTTACAACTTCAATATTATTTCCTTTTAATAAGCCTGATACTCCACCAGTTAATTTTTTAACTACAGAATCTTTGAATGCTTGAGCCTTTTTAAAGTCCATTTTAACTTCTGGAACAATAACGCCCATATCATCTGAGTGTTTTGCTTGTTCGAAACGATGTCCGACAGAGATTAATGCTTTTGATGGAATACAACCAACATTCAAGCATACGCCTCCTACGTATTCACGTTCTATAACTGTTACTTTTTGTCCAGTTTGTGCTGCGCGGATTGCTGCTACGTATCCACCAGGGCCAGCTCCTATAACAATTGTATCTGTTTCGATTGGAAAATCTCCTACTACCATTTTAATTACGCCTCCATTAATAATAATTCAGGTTCGCTTAACAAACGTTTAATATGGTTTAACGCATGTTGAGCTGTTGCGCCGTCGATCATTCGATGATCAAAGCTCAATGATAATGCTAACACAGGTGCCGCTACAATTTCACCATTTTTTATCACAGGTTTTTCAGAAATCCTACCGATTCCCAAAATTGCTACTTCAGGGTGGTTAATTACTGGAGTAAACCATTGACCACCTGCTGAACCTATATTAGTAATTGAGCAAGAAGCACCTTTCATCTCATTTGAAGCCAATTTTCCTTCACGAGCTTTTGTCGCTAATTGATTGATCTCATCTGAAACGGCAAATACTGATTTACGATCAGCATGTTTGATAACAGGAACAAGTAATCCTTTATCTGTATCTGCTGCAATACCTATGTTATAGTAATGCTTTTGAATAATTTCTTGTGTTGCATCATCCAAGGAACGGTTAAACTCTGGGAATTCACGAAGAGTACTTACTAGAGCTTTTACCACATAAGGAAGATAAGTTAGCTTAATACCTTTTTCTGCGGCAATAGCTTTGAATTTTTTGCGATGTGCCACTAATTCAGTTACATCTACTTCATCCATTAGCGTTACATGAGGTGCTGTTTGTTTAGAGTGAACCATTGCTTTTGCGATGGCACGGCGAATGCCAGACATTTTTTCTCGTGTTTCTGGGAATTCACCTTGAAGTTCAACAGGTGTTGATGTAACTGTTTCAGTCGAATTTTCATCAATTGCAGATGACACATCCACTTTTTCTGCGTCTTCTTTTGCTCCGCCATTTTTAAATGCCTCAATATCCTCTTTTAGGACACGACCATTTTTCCCTGTTCCTGCAACTGATTTAATATCCACACCGTTGTCACGAGCAAATTTACGAACAGATGGCATCGCAATTACACGCGCTGGTGAATCTGCTTCTACTGCTTTAGTTTCAGGTTCTTTTTGTTCTACAACAGGCGCTTTTTCTACCTTTTTGCCATCTTCAGCAGTCGCTTGTACTTGTGCTTCTGTATTTGCTGCTTCCTCATCTTCCTTATGCCCATGAAGCTCAAGATCTTCGTATCCAGGCGCATCAATTTCTAAAAGAACCGTACCAACTGTTGTTAATGTACCCTCTTCAACAAGAACCTTTTCAACTGTACCTTCAACTGGAGAAGGTATTTCTACAACTGCTTTGTCATTTTGCACTTCTGCCAATACCGTATCTTCTTCAATTTTATCACCTGGTTTAACAAACCACTTTACAATTTCTCCCTCATGGATACCTTCTCCTATATCTGGTAAACGGAATTTATATGCCATGTAATTCACCCTTTCTTTGTATTAGTTAAATTAGAATTCTAAAACTTTTTTAGCTGTTGCAACAATATCTTTTGAATTTGGTAACCATACAGCTTCCGCTTGTGGGAATGGGTAAACTGTGTCAGGTGCTGTTACTCGTAAAACTGGTGCTTCAAGACTTAAAATAGCACGTTCTGTAATTTCACTTACAACATTTGCAGCAATACCAGCTTGTTTTTGAGCCTCTTGAACAACAATTGCACGGCCTGTTTTTTCAACAGATGCAATAATTGTTTCAATATCTAATGGCTGTATAGTTCGTAGGTCAATCACTTCAGCTGAATAATTTTCTTTTTGCAATGCTTCAGCGGCTTTTAACGATTCATGAACCATAGCACCATAGGCAAAAATAGAAATATCTGACCCTTCACGTTTAATATCAGCTTTACCAAGAGGAATTGTATAAGATTCTTCCGGTACTTCTTCACGGAATGAGCGATAAAGTTTTAAGTGTTCTAAAAATACAACGGGATCATTATCACGAATAGATGAGATTAAAAGACCTTTTGCATCGTAAGGAGTTGATGGAACGACTACTTTAAGTCCCGGTTGAGATGCAACTAAACCTTCTAAACTATCTGAGTGCATTTCAGGCGTATGTACACCGCCACCAAATGGAGAGCGAATTGTAACAGGTGCTCCTAGGCTTCCCCCTGAGCGATATCTCATACGCGCTAATTGACCACAAATCGAATCCATTACTTCATATACGAAACCGAAAAATTGAATTTCAGGTACTGGTCGGAATCCTTGAAGAGCGAGTCCAATAGACAGACCACCAATTCCAGATTCAGCAAGTGGTGTATCAAATACACGATCCTCACCAAATTCTTTTTGAAGACCTTCAGTTGCACGGAAAACGCCTCCGTTTACACCTACATCTTCACCGAATACTAACACATTTTCGTCTTCTTTTAATTCACAACGAAGTGCATCTGTAATTGCTTGAATCATTGTCATTTGTGCCATCGGTTACTTCGACTCCTTCTCAGTGTAGATTTGAAATTGTTCTTTCAAGTTGAATGGAAGATCTCCATCATTCATATTACGGATAAGATCTGTTACTTTTTGTTTTGGTGTTTCATCTGCTTTTTTGATAGCAGCTTTAATTTCTTCTTTTGCATTTGCAATCACTTCTGCTTCTTTTTCTTCACTCCATAATCCTTTAGACATTAAGAATTTACGGAAGCGAACAATAGGATCTTTCTTTTCCCATTTAGAATCTGTTTCAGAAGTACGATAACGAGTTGGATCGTCTCCTGCCATTGTATGTGGACCATAACGGTAACAAACTGTTTCGATTAATGATGGACCTTCACCTGCAATTGCACGTTTGCGAGCATCACGAGTTGCCACATAAACTGCCAATGGATCCATACCATCTACTTGAATACTTGGAATACCTGCTGCTATCCCTTTTTGAGCAATTGTAGAAGCAGCTGTTTGCAATTCACGTGGAGTAGAAATTGCATATTGGTTGTTTTGGACGATGAATATTGCCGGTGCTTTAAATGCTCCTGCAAAGTTGATTCCTTCATAGAAATCACCTTGTGATGAACCACCATCACCTGTATATGTTACGGCAACTTCTTTTTTGCCGCGTTTTTGAATACCTAGTGCAACTCCCGCTGTTTGAACATATTGGGCACCAATAATAATTTGAGGTGATAACACATTCACATCTTCAGGAATTTGACCGCCTACGAAATGTCCACGTGACCATAGGAAAGCTTTCCAAAGTGGAAGTCCGTGCCATACAATTTGTGGTACATCACGATAGCCAGGTAAAATATAATCTTCTTTTTCAAGTGCATAATGTGAAGCAATTTGAGAAGCTTCTTGACCAGCAGTTGGTGCATAGAACCCTAAACGTCCTTGACGATTCAATGAGATTGAACGTTGATCCAAAATACGTGTAAAGACCATACGACTCATCAATTCAACTAATTGTTCATCGGATAACTGAAGGTCTACCTCCGTGTTAACAATTTCCCCTTCTTCATTTAAAATCTGGAACATTTCAAATTTCTCTTCGATTTCCTGTAAATTTACTACCGGATCGAATTGTTGAACTTTTTTAGAAACCATGCTATCACATCTCCTTCATTTCTGTATTATAACTTTATACTAATTTCAGTAATACAGCAACCATTTATAATAGTATACCGAATAGTCACTCAACGGTCAACGTAAGTATATATAATATCCAATAATAAGCGTAAACTTTTAGATAACATACTGTATCATACAGAATCGGCACACTGTTATATATAACAGTATTGTTTCATCATTCTTTACTAACACAGTTTTAACAGTTCAATTATTACCTTTTCTTTCATTCCTAAAACAATCTTTTATGTATATTAGTTACTTTCCATTGAATGCAAAGGTTCTTAGGTTATAATAAATAGGAACTATTATTGAAAGGGAGAGCACTATGATTTTAATGCACGATATCATTCGAGAAGGTCATCCAACTTTAAGAGAAGTTGCAAAAGAAATGACTTTCCCTCTATCTATAGAAGAAAAGCAACTAGGTGAAGATTTACTTCAATTTTTGATTAACAGTCAAGATCCAGAAATAGCAAATAAGCATAGCTTACGTTCAGGCATTGGTATTGCAGCTCCACAAGTAAATGTCTCTAAAAGAATGTTTGCTTTGCATTTACCTGATAGTAAAGGCAAACAAATTAGCATGGTTGTCATCAACCCTAAAATTGTCAGCCATTCTGTAGAAGGATCTTATGTATCCTCTGGAGAAGGTTGTCTTTCAGTTGACAGGGATGTACCGGGATATGTTCCCCGTCATGCACGTATTACAGTAAAATTCTTTACACCAGATGGTGAAGAAAAGAAAATGCGTTTAAAAGGTCTACCTGCGATAGCATTTCAACATGAACTAGACCATCTAAACGGCATCATGTTCTACGATCACATTAATAAGGACAATCCTTTCGCTGAAATACCAAATGCTAGTCCATTAGAAGAATAAAAAAGAGGCTATACAAGAGTGAAAATCCTTCACTTTTGTATAGCCTTTTTTTATAACTAAATTTAATACATTAACATAAACCTAATTTTTTCATAGCTAGCGCTAATCCATCGTGATCAACATGATCGGTTACAAATGTTGCTGCCTCTTTTGCTTTTTTATGGCCATTCCCCATTGCAACACTAGTTCCTACAGATTGAAGCATTTCTACATCATTCAATCCATCACCAAACGCTATTGCATCCTCAATATCAAAATCCGTATTCTTTAAGAACTGTTTTATTCCGTATGCTTTTGACACGTCTTTATTAATAACATCTACAGAAAATTTATGCCATCTAATAAATTTCAACTCAGGAAACAGAGATGCATATTTCCCCTCTTCTTTTTCATTAACATATAGCAATATCTGATAAATATCTGAATGCTTATAATATTCTTCGTCGACTTCTGGCATCGGATAATACAAAGAATCCATACTAACTTGTACTCTCTCATCATCTTTTGTTGCTGAAGTCATTTTCACATCATCTAAATAGACAATAGGGACATTTTCATTTGTAGCTTGTGCCACAAGTTTATCAATTGTCTCCATCGGAATTGGTCTTTTTGAAATTACCTTTCCTTTGTATACAACATATTGTCCATTAAAGCTAACAAAGGAATCTAAACCGAGCTCCTCTAATACTGGTTTCAAAAAAAATGGTGATCTGCCGGTCGCTATCGCTATCTCATGTCCATTCTCCTTCGCCTTCTGAATAGCATTGTAGGTTGCTCTTGGTAACTTTTTTTCTGAATTATATAAAGTTCCGTCAATATCAAAAAATAAAATTTTATTTTTCATAAAATTTTGCCAACCCTCTTTCATATTTTCACTGTTAAGGAAATTATCTTTACATTTATTACCTAATTTAATATAATAAAAATAAGGAGTGATATGCCATGTTCAAACGTCTAAAAAAACAACTGTTGAAAAGGCTTCGTGGCTTACTCGAGAAAAAAACAATCGCATAAAATCACTTTGCCCTTCATAATTTGGAGGGCTTTTCTTTATTTTAGTTTATCTACATGATAATATAAAGGAAATGCAATTATTTTGAACGTGTTAAAGGAGAGCAAAAAAATGATTTACAAAGTTTATTACCAAGAAAATGTGCTTGAAGTACCAGTTCGCGAAAATACTAAAAGCTTATACCTTGAAGCAGAGGATGTACGTGAAGCCCGTGAAAAGCTTCAAGGTCGCGGTTACAACATCGAATATATTCAATTGCTTGAAGGAAATTATTTAGAATACGAACAAGCAAGTGAAAATTACAAATTGGAGAACTTCTAATTTAATGAAGTTTGTCAAAAATGACCAAACTGCAGTTTTCGCACTCGGCGGACTGGGCGAAATCGGTAAAAATACTTATGCAGTTCAATTCCAAGATGAGATTATCTTAATAGATGCGGGTATTAAATTCCCCGAAGATGATCTTCTTGGTATCGACTATGTCATACCTGATTATACTTATCTAGTACGTAATGTCGATAAAATTAAAGGTCTTTTTATTACTCATGGTCATGAGGATCATATTGGTGGTGTACCTTATTTACTTCGCCAAATTAACATTCCTGTTTACGGAGGCAAATTAGCACTCGGCTTGTTACGCAACAAATTGGACGAGCACGGCTTACTCCGTCAAACAAAACTGATTGAAATTAAAGAAGACGACGTTATTAAATTCCGTAAAACATCTGTAAGCTTTTTTAGAACAACACACAGTATTCCAGATGCATTCGGTATCGTTGTAAAAACACCACCTGGTAATATCGTTCACACAGGTGATTTTAAATTTGATTTCACTCCTGTAGGAGAACCAGCAAACCTCACTAAGATGGCTGAAATTGGTCGCGATGGAGTTCTTTGCTTATTATCCGATAGTACAAATGCTGAGCGTCCAGAGTTTACAATGTCTGAACGTAAAGTAGGAGAAAGTATTGATGAAATACTTCGTAACGTAGAATCTAGAATTATTTTTGCAACATTTGCATCTAATATTCATAGATTAAAACAGGTTACAGATGCAGCGGCCAAACACGGTCGTAAAGTAGCTGTATTCGGTAGAAGTATGGATAATGCGATTACAATAGGTCGAGAATTAGGCTATATTACGGCACCTAAAGAAACATTTGTAGATGCACAAGCATTAAATCGTTTACCAGCTAACGAAGTTATGATTCTTTGTACTGGTAGTCAAGGTGAACCAATGGCTGCTTTATCTCGAATCGCAAATGGTACACATCGTCAGATTCAAATTCAACCTGGTGATACAGTCGTATTTTCTTCTTCTCCAATTCCAGGAAATACGATTAGTGTAAACAAAACCATTAACTTGTTATATCGTGCTGGAGCCGAAGTTATTCATGGTTCACTCAATAATATCCATACTTCTGGTCATGGTTCTCAACAAGAGCAAAAGTTAATGTTACGTCTTATTAAACCAAAATTCTTTATGCCAATTCATGGTGAATACCGTATGTTGCGTATGCATGCAGGTTTGGCTGAAGATTGTGACGTTAATCCAGATAACATCTTTATCATGGAAAATGGTGAAGTTCTAGCATTAAGTTCAGATGAAGGCCATGTTGCAGGTCGTATCCCTTCAGGTTCAGTCTATATTGATGGGAATGGCATCGGTGATATAGGTAATATCGTATTGAGAGATCGTCGTATCCTTTCAGAAGAAGGCCTTGTTATTGTAGTAGTAAGTGTTGATATGGAACAACAAAAAATCGTCGCTGGTCCAGATATTATTTCACGTGGATTTGTTTACATGAGAGAGTCTGGTATGATGATTAATGAAGCACAACAAATGCTAAACAAACATTTGCAACAAACATTACAAGAGAAAACACCTCAATGGTCAGAATTGAAAAGTGAAATCACAGATGTTTTAGGACCATACTTATTTGAAAAGACTAAACGACGTCCAATGATTTTGCCAATAATAATGGAAGTATAATAGAAAGTTCTTTACATGATAGGCTATGAAAAAGAGTGTCTGAAAATTTAGAGACACTCCTTTGCACCAAAGATGGTGGAATTTTGATTCGCCCACCGCTGGGGCATACTTCATAAATTTATTATAAAAAAAGGGGTTATCCAAAAGTTTTTCACTTATTGGATAATCCCTTTTAGCTTCCAAAATTAATTCGTTTAGTTAAGCATTTTCTTCTCAAAGCGACTAATATCTGCATCTGCACCAATAACAATTAGTATATCGCCTTCATGAATAACTTCATCAGCTTGAGGTGATACAATAATATCGGTTTCTCGTTTAATAGCAACAATATTAATACCATATCGTGCACGAATATCTAGTCCTATAATCGTATGTCCTTCAAGTTGATTGTTTACTTTGATCTCCATGATAGAATGCTCATCTGATAATTCTAAATAATCGAGTACATTATTAGACATCATATTGTTAGCAATCCGAATCCCCATATCCCGTTCTGGGTGCACTACGTGATCAGCGCCTATTTTCCGAAGTACTTTTTCATGGTAATCATTCTGAGCCTTAACAGTTATTTTTTGTACACCTATTTCTTTTAACATTAACGTCGTTAAAATACTTGATTGAATATCATCACCAATTGCTACAATAACATGTTCAAAATTGCGGATTCCTAAAGATTTTAAAACAGATTCATCTGTTGTATCTGCTACAACGGCTTGTGTAGCTATTGCTGCAAATTCATCGACTCGTTCAGGGTGTTTATCGATAGCCATGACTTCTGCACCTTGATGGACAAGTTCATTGACTATACTACCTCCAAATCTCCCTAAACCGATGACAACAAATTCCTTTTTCATGCTTATACCTCCGATTTCTGTAGCACATCTCCAAGCTGTATCTCAATCTATTTTACCAAACAATTTCAAGTTTCGCTTTCAAGATTAAAAAAAGGCTACCCTATACAAAGGCAACCTTTTATTTAAATTGATTTAAATTATGCATTTCTTACTTCATCAAGCACCCGATTAACACGTTTTTCAAGCATTTTCATGCCGCTACCACCTGCTTGGAAATGACGAAGTTTGCCGTCTTTATCAAAAACATAATATGCAGGTACATATTGATTTTCAAATACATCTGTAAGTTTCAACTCACTATCAACAAAGATTGGTTGAGTAATACCATGGTTTTCAGCAATAACTTTAATTTCATCCAGATCCAAGTCTTTTTCAGAACGTGGTATATGAACTGCCACTACATTTAACTCATCTTTATATTTATCGCGGAAGTTATTTACTTCTGGCATAGCTTCTTTACATAAATGACAACTTATTGACCAGAAGTGGATTAATGTTGGTTTTTCACCAACTAAATCAGCTTTTGAAACTTGACCATTTAACCAAGCTACTTCACCTACTAATTCAGGCATTTCAGAACGTAATTTCATACTATTTCACCTCATAATTTTCATTAAGTATGTTTTTTCAATATACTTTTTTTAAAAAAGGACCTAACTCATGTTAGGCCCTAGAATTAAGAACTATCAGGATTAACCTTCTAGTAATGCATCACCTGGGTGCCAGTTTGCTGGGCAAAGGCCACCAGTTTGTAATGCTTGAAGTACACGTAAAACTTCGTCTACGTCACGACCAATATTGTTGTGATGTACTACTTGGTATTGTAATTCGCCTTCTGGATTGATGATGAATAGACCACGTAGCGCTACGCCTTCTTCTTCAATTAGAACGCCATATTCTTTTGCTACTTGTTGGTTATGGTCAGCTGCTAAAGGATAATTCAATTGACCAATCCCATTATCAGTACGGTCTTTGTTAATCCACGCTAAGTGAGTGTGGATTGTGTCCGTTGATACACCGATAATTTCTGCATCAAGATCTTCAAATTCGTCGAAACGGTCAGACATTGCAGTAATTTCAGTTGGGCAAACAAATGTAAAATCCATTGGATAGAAGAAAAGTACTGTCCATTTGTCGTTTTTCATATTTTCTTCCAGACTTACTTTGCCAAATTCTTTGTTTGGCATTACTGCATGCATTTCAAAGCGTGGTGCTTGTTTTGCTACCATACGTTCTGCCATCTTAAATCCCTCCATTAATCTTTAATTTCTGTAGCTTTTCGGTCTACCATCTATTTGATAATGTAACAAATACTTCTATTAAACGCAAAGATTACAACCTATAATTTCTCGTAATTCCGATAAAATGTGGCGAAATTTCTAATTTTTTCTTTCTTATCGTCCGCATTTATTTCTATCAACAATTAATAGTTTAATTATAAAAACACAATAGATCGCCCCCAAGAAAATAGGCCATCCATTGTGTTTTATCAACATGATATTTTGTGAAAATCTATTCTTCTTTGCTTCCTAGGCAGCGTTCACATTCATATAATGTAGATTCGACTTGCTCCACAATTTCACATCCGCATTCAGTACAAAGTTTTGGAAATCTTTCGTTTTGTTCGTTTTGCATACTATCTCCTCCTAATTATAGTTAATGTTTGGCTACCAAGCTGTTTAGAATTTTAAGAAATATGTTGGTAGCTTGGGATTGTTAAAAATTCTTCAAATTCATCTTGTATTGTTAACTCAGAAAAAATTTCAGCTGCTTCTTCAAAACGCCCAGTTACATAATTTTCATATCCAACTTGGTCTTCAATTTTTTGAAGCTCTTCTTTTAGTATTTTTTTAAATAACACGACATCAATTTTTTGGCCATTTTCTAATTTACCCTCAGGATGTCTAATCCATTGCCATACTTGTGTACGAGAAATTTCAGCTGTAGCTGCATCTTCCATCATATTATTGATAGGTGCAGCACCGTTACCTCTCAACCAAGAAGCAATATATTGCACACCAACACTGCAATTGATTCGTAATCCATCTTCAGTAATCGTACCTTGTGGAACTTCCAATAAATCTTCAGCAGTTACATGTACATCCTCACGCTTACGATGAATCTGATTTGGCGTTTTCATATGCTCATCAAATTGTTCCATTGCAACAGGTACTAAGCCAGGATGCGCAACCCATGTTCCATCATGTCCATCTGTCACTTCACGTCTTTTATCTTCACGAACCTTTTCAAACGCAATCTCATTTGCTACAGCATCATCCTTGATAGGAATTTGTGCAGCCATACCACCCATAGCAGGTGCATTACGTTTATGGCAAGTTTGGATACATAATTGTGTATACGCTCTCATAAATGGCGATGTCATCGTTACTTGGCCTCTATCAGGTAAAATAACATCCGAATGATTACGTAGTCGCTTAATATAACTAAATATATAATCCCATCGCCCACAATTTAAGCCAGCAGAGTGATCTTTTAGCTCATATAGTATTTCATCCATTTCAAATGCCGCCGTTATCGTTTCAATTAGGACTGTTGCTTTAATCGTACCTTGCGGAATATCAAGATAGTCTTGCGCAAAGACAAACACATCATTCCATAATCTCGCTTCTAAATGACTTTCTAATTTTGGTAAATAAAAATATGGACCAGATCCACGTTCGATTAATTCTTTTGCATTGTGATAGAAATATAAACCAAAATCAAAAAGGCTTCCTGACATTTGCTCACCATTGATTTCTACATTTCTTTCCAATAAGTGCAACCCTCTTGGACGAACTAACAACGTTGCAGTTTTATCATTCAAACGATATTCTTTACCATTTGATGATTGACTAAAGGAAATTGTTTTACGTACTGCATCGTACATATTAATTTGACCTTCAATCATATTTTCCCATGTTGGAGAAGTAGCGTCTTCGAAACATGCCATAAACATTTTAGCTCCTGAATTTAAAGCATTAATAACCATCTTTCGTGTAACTGGACCAGTAATTTCAACTCGGCGGTCTTGCAAATCTTCAGGTAAGGTGGCAATTGTCCAATCACTTTCCCGGATTTCCTTCGTTTCATCTAAAAAGTTTAAAGCAGTGCCTTCATCTAATTGCTTTTGGCGTTCTTCCCTTTGTTCTAATAATACTTTTCTTCTTTCATTAAATCGCAACTGTAATGTTGCAATAAATTGCAAAGCATCCGGTGTCAAGATTTTTTCTGTTGATGCATTTTGTGAACCTTTTATCTCAATAGTAGGCTTGGTAGTTTGTTGAATCCCCAAATGAATCATCCTTTCAAATTAGCTACTTAGAAAAACAATGATAGACTGTTTGAAGCACTCTATGAATATCTATATCTCAAATTATTGTAAGCAATTTAAATATAGGTTTTATAAATAGAAGGTACAACAAACAGTCGTGTTGTCATATTTGACTAATTGGTTCAATTAAGCAAACTGTGCAGTTTCAGTTGAACCTTTCATAGCTGTAGTTGAAGACGTACCACCTGAAATCACTTGTGATACTTCATCAAAGTATCCAGTACCTACTTCACGTTGGTGTTTAGTTGCTGTATAACCCTTTTCTTCACTTGCAAATTCTTCTTGTTGTAATTTAGAGTATGCAGCCATTCCATTATCTTTATAGTCATGAGCTAATTTGAACATACTATGATTTAATGCATGGAAACCTGCTAGTGTTACAAATTGGAATTTGTATCCCATTTTTCCTAGTTCAATTTGGTATTGTGCAATCGTTTCATCATCAAGATTTGCTTTCCAGTTGAACGATGGAGAACAGTTATAAGCTAATAGCTTGCCTGGGAATTTCTCATGAATCGCATCAGCAAATTGTTTTGCTTCTTTTAAATCGGGTTTAGATGTTTCACACCAAACAAGATCTGCATATGGTGCATAAGCTAAACCACGAGCAATTGCTTGATCGATACCAGGTTTTGTACGGAAGAATCCTTCTGGTGTTCTTTCGCCTGTGATAAATTCTGCATCACGAGGGTCAATATCACTTGTAACCATGTCTGCTGCATCCGCATCAGTACGAGCGATTAAAATAGTAGGAACACCTGATACATCTGCTGCTAAACGAGCAGCAATTAGGTTACGGATTGCATTTTGTGTTGGTAATAACACTTTTCCACCTAAGTGACCACATTTTTTCTCAGATGCTAATTGGTCCTCAAGGTGAACTCCTGCTGCACCAGCTTCGATCATTCCTTTGATTAATTCAAAGACATTTAACGGGCCACCAAATCCTGCTTCTGCATCTGCTACGATTGGAGCAAACCAGTCAAACTCGTCTTTACGACCTTCTGCATAATCAATTTGATCTGCACGTTGTAGTGCTTGATTGATACGTTTTACTACTTGTGGAACAGAGTTTGCAGGATATAAAGATTGGTCTGGATACATTTGACCAGAAAGGTTTGCATCAGCTGCAACTTGCCAACCACTTAAGTAAATTGCTTTTAAACCTGCTTTAACTTGTTGAACTGCTTGATTTCCCGTAAGGGCTCCAAGTGCATTGATAAAATCTTCTTCTTGCAAAGATTTCCATAAACGGTTTGCACCTTTTTCTGCTAAGGTATGTTGAATTTGTACTGATCCTCTTAGTTTTACTACTTCCTCAGCCGTATATGGACGCTCAATACCATTCCAGCGCTCCTCATTTTTCCAGCTTTTTTCAAGTTGCTCAATTTGTTGTTGTCTTGTTAACATATAATCCACACCTTCCACTTTGTCTTTTTAACGCTAGCTCTTTATATAAAATACACCCCTATATTTTGTTGCATAACAGCTATCGTTGTTATAAACTAATATACAACAGAAGGTGTATTTTGTTATTATTTTTGGATGAAATCCCCTTTTTTTGAGATAAATGATTGTATTTCAAAGATGAATGAGGAGGAAGATAAAATGGTACAGGAAACAGAAATTTCTATTAAGATAGCAGCAAATCAGTACTGTTCTTTATTAAAAGATTGGCTTCCAGAAGATGCTTCAATTGCAATTGCAGTTGAGGAGACCTATGTTTATTACGCTGCTGGTACACATGACATTCTATTAGATAACGGGAAAAAGATTAAAAGAGGAAGTATTGCAGATCAAGTGATTAATAAGCGAAGGAAAGTAGAAGCTATTATAGATGAGGAACTTCTTGGTACTGCATACTACGGTATTGGTTATCCTATAAATTTCTTAGGGAAACCTGCTGCTTTAATCATTATTCTTTCCCCTGAACACCCAGAGGCTAAAGGTAAACCTTTACGATTCGTGACAGGAAAACAGCAAGATCAATGGGTACCAATCTCCATTGAACAAATATCTCACTTTGAAAGTCTAAATAAAAAAACTTGGTTTTATGTTGATGATGAACAATACAAAATCAATTTTACCTTAAAAGAACTATCGAGAAGATTACCAGACTTCTTTTTAAGAATCCATCGTTCCTATATTATTAACATCCACTCTATTGATCGAATAACACGTGATTTTTCATCGAACTTAATCATTAGCATGAAAAATGGTACAGAGCTTCCTGTAAGTAATTCATATTTAATTGATGTGAAACGAGTATTAGAATTTTAATCTTTTTATTTAAACAAAAAGCTATTTCTGAAAAGCCCTTTAAGACACATCCATAGTAACGAAACGTGAAAGTAATGATTGGATAATCGCTAGAGCAGTACTTTATAGCTTATATTTTTTACAAAAAGAAGGACTTTCCTATAAGATTTTTATAGGAAAGCCCCTCTTTTTTAAGATGCTATTTTACTAATATTATAGTTTAAATCGTACCACTTTATTTTGAAGTTCTTCGGATAGGTTAGCTAACTCTTGTGCATTTTTGCTAATTTCTTCATTTGAAGCAAGTTGTTCTTCAGTAGCAGCACTTGTGTCATTTGCACCATCAGCAACTGAAGATGCCAATTCTTGAACTTGTTTTGCTCCATTAGTTACTCGTTCTGTTTCATCTTGGATTTTTTTGATTGCAACAGAAACAAATTCAACTTTTTCAACAACGCCTTGAACGCCTGTCTCAATTTCATTGAAAACACTTAGTGATTCGTGAGTTTTATTAAGTCCCTCTTTTACTTTTTCTCCACCAGTAGTAATCGCTTTTACTGCATTGGCAGAAGCATTTTGGATTAATTGAACCATTGATTCAATTTCAGATGCTGAATTTTTAGATTGTTCAGCGAGATTTCTTACTTCTTCAGCTACTACAGCAAAACCTTTACCATATTCTCCAGCTCTAGCTGCTTCTATTGCTGCATTTAGCGCAAGTAAATTAGTTTGTTCTGAGATATCTGTTATTAAATTTGTAATAGATTGAATGTCATCAGAATGCTTAGCCATCATTTGCATAATTTCTGTTGTTTCTTGGAATGTACTATGGATGGTATCCATTTGAGTAGCTACATCTGAAACAACTAAAGAACCTTGATCGACTAAACGATTTACACCATTTGTTGCTTGAAGCATTTCTGTATTATGACTAGCAATTTGATCGACGCTTTGTTGCATTTCTAACATAGAATTTACAGAACTAGTTATATGTTTAACCTGTTGTTCACTAGCTGCCATTTGTTCCTCTGCTGATTTTGCAACCATTTGTGTAGATGCTAAACTTTCTTGTGAGCTTGCAGATAATTCTTCTGCATTCGCAGCAACTTGCAAAGAAGTATCACGTACACTCGAAACAATACCTCTTAAATCCTTCGACATGCGATTAAAAGTAGAGGCCATTACACCTATTTCATCTTTATTGTTTACTTTAATCGGTTCAACAGCTAAATTACCGTTTGCGATTTCTTCCAATCCATTTGTGATTTTATGTACAGGTTTTGAAATACTTTTACTTATTAAATATGAAATAACAATACCAACTAATAAACTGATGATGGTTAATACAATGACAATTATATTAGCTGTATTTTGATATTTTTGTAACTCAGTTCTCGTATCTGCCATATGATTTTCTTGGACTTTTTTTAAATCTGCTAAGATTTTTAAAACTTCCCCATTTAATTTATACGATTGAGCTGAATATTGACTGTAATCTTTTCCTGCTTTCTTTAGTTCGATAACTTTGTTGTTAGATTCAAATAATAATTGACTTTGCGTTCTAAGATCTGCTAATAGTTTTTTGGATTCCTTATCCTTGGAACTCTTAATCAATGCTTTTGCGGAAGCTGACCCTTTCTCAATTTGAGCCTGAAAATTGGCTACAGCCTCGTCTTTACCAAACATTACATATTCCAAGATTGCAGTTGCCATATCTTTTTGAATGACAACAATATCTTCTACATAGTTAATGCGCTCAACATCATTATCTAAAACAACTTCATATCTGCCTGTGAGATCAAAGGTTGAATAGATAGATAGAGTAGAAATTACTATTAATAAGATTAAAATGGATGAAAAACCAACCCACATCTTTTTAGCTATTGTTTTTTTCATATTACGACTCCTTTTGACTATATTCGACACTGTAACATTATACTATATTCACTTATTTAGTAAAACAAAAAGGTAATTATACTCAAAAATTTAATAATAAATATAATCCTATGTAACTATATAAATTACTACAAAACATCTTATTTATTATTATCACTTTTGAAATATAAAATTTCTTCTTCTCTTAATAAATAAAATATATTTATTTTTACAAAAAAGGTTGAAAAATATGCTTAATTTTGTATAATAAATAACGTTTTAGTAAACTTGAAGTTTTGTAAAACTAAACTTTTGTTATTCAGAGTTAGGCGAAAGTAAACTTACCTAGCTCCTAGTTTACAGATAGTAAATAATTGAGGAGTTCGTTTAGATGCAAATTGGCAAAAAAATTAAACGACTTCGCCTAAAAAAAGGGCTAACCCAAGAAGAATTAGGCGAAAGAACAGATTTGAGCAAAGGATACATCTCTCAACTAGAAAGAGATTTAAACTCTCCTTCTATTGAAACACTCTTCGCATTATTAGAAGTTCTTGGTTCTACCCCCAAGGAATTTTTTGATGATGAAGTAGAGGAACAAAAAGTTGTATATACAGAAGAAGATCACACTATTTACACGGACGAGGAAAAAAAATATTGTATTGAATGGCTTATTCCAACTTCCAATGAAAAAGAAATTGAACCCGTCATGATCACTTTTGAAGAACACGGGGAATTCAAGCAATTCGAGCCTTCTTTATCCGAAACTTTTATATACGTCTTAGAAGGACGAGTAAGACTTATTTTAGGTAAACAAACATTTGTCGCATCAAAAGGACAGACAATCTACTTTGATGCTTCTGACAATCATCAATTATTCAATGATTTTGCAGGTAAGACAGAAATTTTATTAGTTGCAACTGAATCATATTTGTAGCATTGGAGGACAGTAAATGACAGAAAACACTATTATTCGCTTTGATAATGTTTCAAAATCATATAGCGATGGCACGATTGTATTAAAAGATATTAGCTTTGAAATGGAACGTGGTAAGTTTTATACCCTACTAGGTCCATCAGGCTGTGGTAAAACAACTATTTTACGTCTTATCGCTGGCTTTATGGAACCAACAAACGGGACTATTTATTTTAATGGTAAAAAAATTAATAATGTTCCTGCAAATGAACGACAAGTTAACACTGTATTCCAAGACTATGCACTGTTTCCTCATTTAAATGTCTTCGAAAATGTTGCATTTGGTTTACGTATTAAAAAAGTAAGCGAAGCAGAAATTATTAAAAGAGTGGAAGAAGCTTTAAAGTTTGTTAACTTAGCTGGTTATAGTCAAAGAGAAATATCGGAAATGTCAGGTGGTCAACGTCAACGTGTTGCGATTGCAAGAGCGATAGTAAATGATCCAGAAATCATTCTACTAGATGAACCTCTTTCCGCACTTGATTTAAAACTACGTACAGAAATGCAATACGAACTTCGTGAATTACAACAACGTTTAGGAAAAACTTTTGTTTTTGTAACACATGACCAAGAAGAAGCACTTGCAATGTCAGATGAGATTTTCGTATTAAATGAAGGACTTATCCAACAAAGTGGCTCCCCTGTTGATATTTATGATGAACCAATTAACCGCTTTGTAGCTGATTTCATTGGTGAATCCAATATTGTTCCAGGGATTATGGTAAAAGACTTCGAAGTTACGTTTACGGGTAAAACTTTTGAGTGTGTTGACCAAGGGCTGAATCCAAATGAAAAGGTAGATATCGTCATCCGCCCAGAAGATTTAGAAATAACTGATGTTGAGCATGGAAAACTAGTTGTTAAAGTAGATACTCAGCTTTTCCGTGGCGTACATTATGAACTTTCAACTTATGACCAAGATGGCAACGAATGGCTTGTACACTCATTGAAAAAAGCAGATGTTGGTGCAAAAATCGGCTTAGACTTTGACCCAGAAGCTATTCATGTAATGCGTTTAAATGAATCTGAAGAAGATTTCGATAAACGATTAGAATCCTATGGAGAAGATGAAAATGCGTAAGAAAGGGAATTTACTTTCACTAATCCCCTATTATATTTGGATTCTATTATTTGTAATTGCACCAATTCTTTTAGTCGCATATTATTCCCTATTAGATTTACATGGTCATTTTACGATAGAAAACTATAAAAATTTCTTTACTAGTGTTTATTTGAAAATGACATTGAGTTCTTTCTGGTATGCGTTTTTAATTACTTTATTTTCATTGTTGGTATCTTATCCAGCAGCATATTTCATCACAAAATTGAAGCATAAACAGCTTTGGCTTATTTTAATCATTATTCCTTCATGGATTAATCTACTTTTAAAAACATATGCATTCATAGGCATTTTTGGTAATAAAGGACCTATTAACGCTTTTGTACAAGCTATTGGCTTACCAAAGCAACAAATTCTATTTACAGATATTGCATTTGTATTTGTAGCTGTTTATATCTTTATACCATTTATGATACTACCTATTTTCAATGCACTCGATAAGTTAAATCCTGCATTAATCGATGCTTCACGTGATTTGGGTGCTTCTAAATTTACTACTTTACGTAGAGTTGTGATACCGTTGACGATGAATGGTATTAAATCAGGGATTCAAGCCGTATTTATCCCTTCCCTATCTCTATTTATGATTACACGCTTAATAGCAGGGAACAGAGTGATTACGCTTGGTACTGCTATTGAGGAACAATTTTTAGTTACTCAAAACTGGGGAATGGGTTCCACAATTGCTGTATTTTTAATTATCTTCATGTTGATCATCATGCTCTTTACTGGTGAAAAACGGAAAGGAGCGGTACGTAATGGAAAAACTAAGTAAAAAATCTAGACTCTACTTAGCATTCGTCTTTGTTGTTCTTTACGCACCTATTCTTTTCCTAGTGTTTTATTCTTTCAATAGTGGAGATTCAATGACGAACTTTAAATCATTCACATTAAGTCACTATAAAGATGTGTTCAATGATTCAAGATTGATAGTAATATTGATCAATACGGTTGTCGTAGCCTTACTTTCGGCCTTGATATCAACAATTATAGGTACACTTGGTTCAATCGGTATCATCGCTATTCGCAATCGCAAACTACGAAATATGGTTTTATCATTAAATAATATTCTTATTGTTAGCCCAGATGTTATTATCGGTGCATCATTTTTAATATTATTTACGATGGTTGGCGTTAAATTAGGGTTTACTTCCGTTTTACTTTCCCATGCAGCGTTTAGTATTCCGATTGTGGTCTTAATGGTATTACCAAAATTGCAAGAAATGAATTCATCATTGATTGATGCCGCATTGGATTTAGGGGCAAGCCGTCGTGATGTTTTAACACGTGTCATCTTGCCATATATCAAACCTGGTATTTTTGCAGGATTCTTTATGGCCTTAACTTATTCTTTAGATGACTTTGCTGTTACATTCTTTGTTACGGGAAATGGTTTTAGCACTCTTTCTGTTGAAATCTATTCAATGGCTCGTGCTGGAGTATCTTTAACCGTTAACGCTATATCAGGAATCGTATTCTTTGTAACATTGATCCTTGTATTAGGTTATTACTTTATCTCAAATCACCAATCTAGAACGGGGGCTCAAAAATGAAAGCATTAGTACGAGCTACCATCGGTATTCTACTTGTTAGTGGTGTTCTTATGTATATTGCGCATGCAATGGATACTACTTCAGGTAAATCCGGAAAAAATATTTTAACGGTCTATAACTGGGGAGAATATATCGATCCAGCATTACTTAAGAAATTTGAAAAAAAAACAGGTATTCATGTTGTATATGAAACCTTTGATTCAAATGAAGCAATGATGACAAAAATCGAACAAGGTGGAACGAACTATGATATCGCTGTTCCATCTGAGTATACGATTGAACAAATGAAAGAACGTCATTTATTAAAAAAAATCGATCATAGTAAAGTTCCAAATTTAAAGAATATAGAACCCGATTTCTTAAACCTAGATTTTGATAAAGATAATCAGTATTCTATTCCTTATTTCTGGGGAACAGTAGGAATTGTTTATAATACAAAAATGATTAAGAACCATAACTTTGAAAGTTGGGACGAACTTTGGGATCCTTCTTTAAAAGGTAAAGTTATTTTGGTCGATAGTGCTCGGGAAGTTATGGGTGTTGGTTTAAATAGTATGGGTAAATCTCTTAACTCAACCGATAGCCATGAATTACAGGCTGCTACTAATAAACTGATTAAAATGGCACCTAATGTAAAAGCAGTTATTGGAGATGAAGTTACTCAGTTAATGATTAACGGTGATGCTGAAGTAGCCTTAACATGGTCTGGGCAAGCTGCAGATATGATGTACGAAAATGAAGACTTGACCTACAGTGTTCCTAAAGAAGGATCTAATTTATGGTTTGATAATATGGTTATTCCAAAAACGTCAAAAAACATTGACGGAGCACATAAATTTATCAACTTCATGTTAGATCCTAAAGTTGCTGCACAAAATGCAGACTACGTCGGTTACTCTACTCCGAACAGAGCGGCATTAAAGTTACTCGATCCCGAAGTTGTCAATGATGAACGCTACTACCCTCCTAAAGAAGTTCGTAACAAGCTTCATGTATATAAAAACTTAGGAAAACAAAAAATCGGTGAGTACAATGAACAATTTTTGAAATTCAAAATGTCCATTCGGTAAGATTTAAAAAATATAAGTTATCTAAGTCTATGAGAAAGGGAAATTGCATGACGCAATTTCCCTTTTCTGCATATATGTATAACTTTTTTAATCTAATTTTATTGAATGACATATACACAACCGTTATAATGAAAAATAGTTTTAACATATATTTAGCATCACGAAATAAATAAGGAGATATTATACTATTATGAACAAAAGCAACAAATTTGCACTCCTATTATTAATGTTCAATATGTTTATAACGATGAGCGCTATTGGCTTAATCATTCCAATCATGCCTAACTTTCTTAAGGAATTTGGCGCAACGGCAAAAGTATTAGGATATTTAATCTCCATTATTGCTTTTGCTCAATTTATTTTTTCGCCAATTGCAGGAAGTCTTTCTGATCGCATTGGAAGAAAAAAATTAATCATCTTTGGTTTACTTCTTAATGGCTCTTGCCAAATTCTATTTGGATTAGCTACAGATTTATGGGAATTGTTCATATTACGGTTTCTAATAGGGGTAGGTTCTGCTTTCATAACTCCTCCTATAATGGCATTCGCTGCTGATATTACTACCTTAGAACAACGTGGTAAAGCCATGGGGATGATTGGTGCAGCTATTTCTTTTGGTTTTATGATTGGACCAGGAATTGGTGGCGCATTATCTAATGTAAGTTTGCACTTTCCTTTCTTTGTAGCAGGTGCAGCCGCTATTATCTCTGGTATTTTATCATTACTCTTTTTACCCAAAACGGCACCAGTTATTGTTGAAGCACCAGCTGGCAATAATATCGTAAAAGAAATGATTCGCTCGGTTAAAACACCTTATTTTATATTGTTAGTGGTTGTTTTTGTTTTCTCATTTGGTATTGCTAATTTCCAAGCAACGTTATCTATGTTTTTAACCTATAAATTTCACTACACTCCAAATGATATTGCTATCTTAATGACGGTTGGTGGGTTCGTTGGGGTAATTGTCCAAGGCCTTTTACTTGGACGTCTATTCAAACGATTTGGTGAGATGAATATTATTTTGATCAGTTTAGTTGTAGCGGCTATTTCTATGCTCGGTATGATTTTCGTTAGTGGTTTCTTTATTATTTTATTTGTTGCAACCACATTCCAAACAGCGACTACTCTAATCCGACCAGCGGTAAATACGCTTATTTCAAAAGTAGCTGGGCAGGAACAAGGTTATGCTGCAGGGATGAACAATGCTTATATGAGTCTTGGTAATATGATTGGACCAGCATTAGCAGGAACCCTGTTAGATTGGCATATGAATATTCCTTTTATCTTAGGGACTGTTATATTAATAGTGTGCTTCGGAATCACTTATATTTGGAACAAAAAATCATTTTCAATTCAATAATCTTAAAATTAAGCGGCACCCTCTGATCGCGAGATGTGCCGCTTTTATTATTTTCTTTTTTTCTTTAATAAAGATTCAACATCTAATCGCTTGTCTTCAATTTGTTTTTCTGTTTTTGTAGAGTTTTCCCTTATCAATACTCCTCTAATAGTCTTCCAACCAAAACGTCTTAAAGTAATATCAACAAAGAACAAGACCATAGCTATTAACACAAACCAAATTGTTATGTTTTGTTGTTCAAAACTACTTTTAGGCAAATTGCGAAATGCCTCTTTTGGTTTTTCTAACATTTTCCCACCAGTAGATTTAGCTATTTGTTGTAGTAGTTCAGAGTTTGGCTGTTGCAGCTGATATTCTTTGTTATATGGTATAGTAATACCCGCTTTAAATGTACCATTGTCTTCGTTTGAAACACTAAAGTAAACAAGCCCTGGCTTATGGTCAATATAAACCTTTGTTTTTCCTGGTGCAATTGTTTCTTCTGTTATTTCTACATCTTTTCCATCATCATCTACTACTGATATATCCATAAAAGCACTCTTTTGGGCTACGTCAGTGATTAAATAAGAACCATCCGTTTGTTGAGAAATGGAGTATGGTACTTCGTCAAATGAAGGAAGAATTTCAGAAACCGCTAAATTCCAGAATTGTGACCATTTGTTCCAACGTGCCCAATCACCTGCCCATTTTCCAGATGTATCTGATGTGTAGGCAATAGATTTTCCAAGACCATAATTCCATTGTGTAATAACTGGATCGTCTTTTTCGCTTTTCGCAATGACTTTCGCAGTTTGCTTTGCTGTAGTTGCAATATATGCATTCATCTGTGGAACGCCATCATTAAATAATGTATCCCATGGAGTTACAGAAGATATAATTGGATAAAATGGATGATCTTCAATATATGTTCTTGTCATCATTGATGTTTCACGCGCTAAAATGGAGGGAATCGTTTCCTCATCCCTTACATCATAAAAACGTCCATTTCCAAAACGCGAGAGTTCTTCTAATAATTTACGATCAGCATCATCACCAATTGCAACAGTCGACATAGTAATATTAGATTTTTTACCTTCTGCAGTCAGCACTTCATACGAAGCATTTGTTGAGGATTGCCCATCTGTTAGTAAGATAATATGCTTTCTCTGTAGCTTTAATGGCTTTAATTGTTCATATGCCATTTGCAGCGATTGGTATATTTCTGTTCCACCCTCTGGATTAACAGCTAAAATGTCTTTAATCGCTTGCTTTTTGTTTTTCAAAGGAGCTGTATCAATAATGCTCCACGGCTGACTATCAAATGCGATAAATCCGAATGTATCACTTTTTCTTAGTAATTCTACAGATCTTGCTGAGGCTTCCTTCGCCAGTTCAATTTTGTTTCCTGACATACTTCCTGAACGGTCCATGACGATGACTAGCCCTAAAGAAGGTAATTGTTCCTTCCCCTTCACTTCCATTTCTACAGGTAATAGTTTCTCAATTGGCGTTTTAAAATATCCACCTAGCCCAAAACTATTATCTCCCCCTACCATCATAAAACCGACACCAAAGTTTTTAACGGATTGTTCAATCAGCCTCATTTTCGCTTCTCCTACTTCATGACCAGGGACATTATCAAAAATAATCGCTTCGTATTGCAAGTATGAAGTTTGGCTAGAAGGTAATTCAGAAGCTGCAATATTCTTAATCGTTAGCTCTTTTCTTCCTATTATTTTTGCCAAAGTAGTAGATTGATTGTTTCCGTGCACTAGTAAAACACGTGGGGTACCTTTTACATTTGTGATGCTCATCCATTTATTATTTTCGATAAATGTATCATTTTTCACTTTAAGTATAGCTTCATATTTTAATAAGCCTTGTTTATTAGCAATATGTTTAACTGTGATCGTATTTTTCCCTACGTCTAATGAAACATTTTTCTTTGCAATCGTTTCATCATTTAATGTGATTACTAACTCTCCATCTGTTGGTTCAGTTGTTTCTATTTGAACTTGCAGTGGTTGTTCTTCACCTTCATAAGCTATGTTTGGTGTTTGGAAATCCGTGATGGCTGTATCTGTCACTTGATTGTTTGCAAGTTGGACTGTATCGATTTGTATATTATTATTCTTGAAATAATTTAATTGATTTTCTACATTTCCATTTGTCTCTAAACCATCAGAAAGCAATACAAGTCGTGATGCTTTATTTTTCGGTAACAGATTCGTGACCAATTGTAGTGCACTTGCTATATTTGTTTCGCTTGTATCAGATAAATCTTGCCATTTTGGTAATTGAATCGCTACGTTTGTAATACCAACATCTGTTTGAATCCCCTTTGCAAAGCTATAAACACCTACATTTTGCTTATCTTTTCTAGTCTTTAAACTCTCTTCAATCCAAGAAGCTACATTCTTATCTGTTCCCTTCATCGATGCAGAGCGATCGACTAAAAAAACTACTTGTTGTTGTCGAATAGGGAGCGAGAGATATGGGCTAGTAGCTGCAAATAGTAAACAAAAAATCGCAATAAATCGTAAGAAAAAGATGAACCAGTGTTCACGTGTTTGTAACGTTTTTGTCTTCAAAATCCAAATCATATATAAGACGAGGGGAATGACTAATAATAGCCAAATTGGTTGGTCAATTCGTAAATCCATATCTACGCTGCACCTCCCATTCCACTATTAGTAAAGCAAGTATCATAATGATAAGAATTGTACTAAAGATTGAATTGTCTTTATTGATAGTATTTTGTTTTGACAGCTCACCATACTGGAAACTCGTACCTTCAGACAAAGTCTTTTCTTGTTGCTCCAGTGCAACTACAAAATAAAGGGGGTCGCTATCGGTTTTAACATAATATAATCCAGGTTTTGATGGCGCTACAAAGCTACCACCATCCGCTATACTCTTGATATATTCGTTATTTGGAGTATAAATATCTATGCCTTTTTTACTTTCTGGTAAGGAAACAACTCTTTTTTCTCCGGGTTTAAAGGTCCCGAGTTGACTGTTATGGGCAGTCAGTTTTTCCTTTGCACTCCATAAGAAAAGAGGAAATGAAGGATGTAATGCCCAATCTGTCATCTGCAAATCCATTAATACAACAATATGACCATTTTCTGTTTGCTGTATTAATGGAGTATCTCCAACCGTTACTAAAGTTTTTGCATTCCGTACTTTTGGATAAACTTTTTCTACATAGATATCCTCAATTGATGCATATGAAAATAGTTTTGGATCAATTATTTTTACTTCACCGTCAACTTTTAGAGCTTTCTTATCATCTCTTCCAATTAATAATATTGGATTCTTTGATTGATGCAGTAGATCTGTATGATTTGTTACTAATATACTTTTACTCTGTATACTTTCCAATTGATTTGAAGAAATGGTACTTGCTGATGAATCAATCGATTGAAATGCTTTTGAAATTAACTGATGCAAAGATTGGTCGACAAATATTTGAGAACTATCAGTTGCTAATAACGTACTCATTGATTGGTCTGCAGCATATTCATCATTTGCCGTTAATCTAGCTGTTAAAGCATCTGTGCTCTTTAAATTATCCAATCTTACTTTTGTAATATGATTTGCTTTTAAATTGATGGTCTTTCTAGCAATCTCTTCTTGATTTGCATTATATATTTTCAAAGTAGTTTGTTGACTTTTTTGGTTTTGGTTTTCTATTTGAGCAATAGCCTCAATACCCTCTGCTGATTGAATTGCACCGAACCTTTGCAGTGAAATGTTTTGATGCTTTTTTTCAGATCCTTGAACAATCCATTTTATATTTTTCGTCCGCTTTGGTAATTGTTTTGGTTCAATAGCATCTGTAAAAATGTAAACTGCCGTTGATTTTTTTCCTATTATGCTTTGTAAAAAGTCCATCGTATTTGGCCAATCTTCATGACTATATGTAACTTGTAATTGTTGGATTGCTCTTTCAATCCTTGCTCTATTCTTTTCATCTTGTAATACTATTTTAGGTTCTGCCCCTACAGTTACAATTGTTACTGCTTTACCACCTAGTTTTTTTGATAGTGCTAGCATTTCGTTCTTATGCTTTTCAAAAATAGTTTCGTTTTCTTCCTTCGCTAGCATGGTCGAAGATGTATCCACTACCCAAATAATTTGTTCACCTGAGATGTTTTTTGTTTTTATATAGGGTTGTAGTAATACGAACATCATAAGAAGTAATGCGAACAATTGCAGATAAAATAGTGCATTTTGTTGTAGATGCTGTAAATAAGGGGATACTTTCGTTTCTTTCATAATTTCTCGCCAAAAAAGTGTGGATGAAACAGATTGCTGAATGTATTTTTTACGAAAGAAATAATAGATTATGACAATTAGTGGCATAATCATTGTCCATAAAAATGATAAATTTAAAAATCCCAATTACATCACCTCACCCAATCCAATGTACCTTTAACAATTGTTGGAATAATATATGCTGGATTCCATCATTCGTGTTAACTGGCAAAAAAGAAATTCCATATTGCTGGCATAACGCTATCAATTGACTTTGATGACGCTCACGCAGTTGTTGATATGAATTGAACACTGTTTGAGACATCGAAACATTTAAGGATTCTTTTGTTTCCATATCTAGAAGTTCTACATCCCCAGTATAAGCTGGGGCAATTTCTTGAGTAGTTTGTATTTGTAAAAAACGTATATCTCCAGCAACCTTTGGCGTTTGTTTCAAAAAAGTTCGCCACTTTTCAATAGGTTCTAATCCATCTGAAATAATTATTAATACTGTTAAATCTTTTGGAATGACTTTCATCGCATGATCAGTAAAATCACCAGCTATAGTAGGCTCCTCAAGCTGAGCTACTATTTGTTCAAATGCTTTTTGAAAGCTTGCGCCTTTTCTTCTAAAAGGAGGGACATTTTTTTCACTAACAAAACTAAATGATAAATGGTCGTCTTGGTTTAGTACCATGGCACCAAGTGCTACTGTTAATTGTTTTGCGACCATCCATTTAACTTCTTGGGACATCGACTTTGTAGTGTCTAAAAGAATATGAACACGCATTTCTTGTTCATCCAAAAATCTTTTAATATAATATTTTTCAGTTCGTGCATAGACATTCCAATCAATCTGGCGTACATCGTCACCGGAGTGGTACTCTCTAAAATCTGAAAACTCTAATGATGAACCAAAGCGTTGTGAGCGGTGAGAACCTTTATATTGACCACGTATTTTAGAATGACTTTGTAAACAATACCTGCGTATCTTACTACTCCATTCTGGAGGTAATATTGTATTTTTTATGTTCATACTTTTTGTCCTTGTTGTAATGCTTCCACAAGTTGATCAACTATATCGTCAACTTTTAGTCCTGAAGCCTCACCCTCATAATTTAATAGTAAGCGATGACGAAGAGCAGGTTTAACGACCGTTTTTATATCTGCAATTGAAACATGGAATCTTCCATTCATCAGAGCTCTTGATTTTGCTAATTTAATAATACTTTGTAAACCACGAGGACCACTTCCATACTCCACGTATTGCCGTACTATTTCTGGTGCATCTTCTTGATCCGGATGCGTAGCAACAACTAAGTCAGCAGCGTATTCCAACATATCATCAGCAATAATGACTTCTTTGACCATTTTTTGAATCTCTATTAGTTGGTTTGTTGATAATTTCTTTTCAAGCACAGTTTTGTTAACACCTGTCGTTCTTTTCATAATTTCTATCAATTCTTTTTTGGTTGGAGTAGCAACTTGAATCTTACATAGAAAACGGTCCATTTGTGCTTCCGGAAGTGGGTATGTTCCCTCCATTTCTATTGGATTTTGAGTGGCTAGAACGAAAAAAGGCTTTGACATTTGTTTCGTGTCACCTAGAACTGTCACTGTTTTTTCACCCATCGCTTCTAGCAAAGCACTTTGCGTTTTTGGGGTTGCACGGTTTATTTCATCTGCAAGTACCATTTGGCTAAAAATTGGACCTTCTTTAAATTTAAATTGAGATGTTCCATCAGGCATTCTTTCTATAATGCTTGTACCTGTAATATCTGCTGGCATCAAATCAGGTGTAAATTGAATCCTCGTAAAAGATAAATCTAAAACCTCAGAAATTGTACGAATAAGCATTGTCTTTCCTAATCCTGGAAGGCCTTCTAACAGTGCATGACCATCTGCTAATATTGCGTATAGCGTGAAGTCGATTGTTTCATCTTGCCCAACTATATATCGTCCAATTTCTCTTCTCACTTGCTCTAACTGTTTACTTGTTTGTTCGTATTGCTCTGCAGTGTATGTCATTATATTCCCCCTACTATTTCTCAACGGTTGAAAAGTATTGTTGAACAATTTGATGCAACTCTCCTGGAAGTTGCAAACGTTCAGTTGTTTGCATATAAGAATCTTTATAATTGCCTACCACTTCTTTGTATGAGCGGACAGATCCTCTTGAAATTTTCGCATTATTACTTTCTTGTATAGATTGAGGGCTTCCTCCATTTAACTTTCCACTATCAATCGTTGTTTTTCCTTTTTCCCCCATGCGTTTTGGAATAGCTATTAAATCCCTATTCCCTTTACCTATACCTGCACCAACACCGCTAGAACCAATGCCAGTGCCTTTACCTTGATTTCCGTTGCCACTTCCATTACTATTTCCACTGCTGCTACCACTGTTACTGTTAGTGCCATTATTAGTACTTCCATTGTTACTACTACTTTGTTGACCGTTTGATTGTGTTTGGCTATTTTGGTTACCAGATCGTAAAGGTGACTGATTTTGATCACCGCTTTGATTACTACTTGTTGTGTTATTGGTGGCATTTGATGGTGAAGATGAATTTTGACTTTGTGCCAGAGATGAATTTGATTGTGCTGACTGATTCAATGCAAGTTGTAAGCTTGGACTGATTGATGTTCCAGATTGACTTAATACTTTTTGGGTTTGTAAAACTTTTTTTGAAAGTGTTGTAGTTGTTTTCCTTAAATCTTTTAACTGTTCTAATTCCTCTTTTGATAATCCTTTTCCATTAGAAACTTTCTTTTCCTCAAGTTTTTGTTTTTTTAGTGCTAGCTCTTTTTGCTTTTTCACTAGTGCTTGTAATGTTTCTTCAGTCGTTTTTGACTTTTTTAAATCCTTTTGAAGTTTCTCAATTGCATTCTTTGTTTCTTTTGAGTGTGCTTTTTTCTTTATTTCACTAATATCCTTTTTCACCTTTGCTATCATGATTTTTTCTTCTTTAAAAGTCTTTGCAAGTTGCTGTGATGCAGAAGGAAAGAGGGACAATATTGCAATCCCAAAAATAATGGCCGTACTAGAAATGATTAACTTAAAATCCCATAAATTTTTTTGCCTTTTCTTATATTCAGATATTGCACTTGTTGTTTTTTTCTCTGTCCGTTTTATTAACTCTTGTGCTAAAGGTGTATTTACATCCTCTATCGAATACACTGTACGCAGTAAGTTGTCTGGAAAATATTCATCCAGAACATCTAATGATTGCTTTTTTGATGGTCGTTTGCACCATAAATAGAAAGCTGCTATAAAAAATGTTATAACAGCTACCCCCATTGCAATCTCTTGATAAAAAGGAAGGACAAAAAAGCGAGATAGAAGCAAAATTAGAAATGCCAATAATAAGGTATAGACAATCACTTGCTGACTATTTTTCAAAAAATACTCAAACAGCATACTATATCGAGCCTTTTGAACAGCATTAGCTATTTGACTACTACGTTTGCTCATTTACACACTCCCTATTTTTTCTTTTTCATATTTACACGAAGCTTTTTCAATGCAATCCATAAACAAAGACTAGTAATCAAAGTATAAAAAATCAGATATCCAGCCCAAACTGGAAAATGAATTTTTGTTAACTCATAAAGGGAATCTGACATTTCTGGAGTGATTAATGTCATCATTAAAGCGATTGGGTTAATCATTGCCCAAAAATGTGTCAAAGGTGCTGGACTCATCTGCGAAGGTGGAGTGTTTTGCACCATGCTCATACCAATCATAAAGAAAAATGCCGTAATTCCCGTCAAAAATAACATTGCTCCATATGTCGTAATCATTGAAATAATCGTTTTACGAATTAGCGTCGAAAACATAATGCCAATACTCGCAATCGTTATCATAGTTACGATTAAATAAGCGAAAATGATTAATAATTGTCCTGGCGAAATACCACCAAAAAGAAAAACTAAACTATAAAGTGGTAACCCAGCTATTAAAAGCAAAAACAGAAATACTATAGATGAGCTCATTTTCCCAAAAATAATTTGGAACGAGCTTTGAGATGTTGTTAGTAAAATATTCAAAGTTTGTTTCTCACGTTCTGAACTAATAGCTCCTGCTGTTAAACCGGGTGTGATAAATAAGATTAACGCAAGTTGTACATATGTTAACATGCCAAACAAAATAACACTTTGTTCAGGGTTGATGAATCCACTGCCAGTAAAATTCGTAGAAATAAAGATAAACCCAAAAACAAAGATACTTAAAACTAAAAGGTAAAATAAGATTCCTGCAAAACTTTTAAACGAACGAAAACGAAGCTTTAACTCTTTTATTAGGACTGGATTATTAAATGTGGATTTCATACCTTTTCCACCTCCTCTGTAATTGCCATAAAGACATCTTCTAAATCTTTTTCCTCCTCACCAAAAGAAAGAATCGGTAATTCATGTTCAACCATCTTCCTTAACAATTTCATTTGATCTTCATCTGTACCATTAAAGCGGAAATTCACCTTGTAATCTATAATTTCAATAGAAGAGACAAACGGGATCTCCTCGAAGTATTGTTTCGCCATTTTCATGTCATATCCAGCTTTGTATTTCACTGAAATATATTTTTCACCCATAAGTTGTGCTTGAATTTCAGCTACAGAACCATGTGCAATTAGCTTACCTTGTTCAATTACTCCAATTTCATCACACATTTCAGCAAGTTCTGGAAGTATATGAGAAGATATCAAAATAGTCTTCCCCATGTCTTTCAACTGTTTTAAAATATCACGCATTTCCACTCGAGCTCTTGGATCTAGTCCCGATGCAGGTTCATCTAATATTAAAACTTTCGGGTCATGGATTAACGTTCGAGCGAGACATAAACGTTGTTTCATCCCTCTAGATAACACATCTACATATTCATAACGCTTATGTGACAGATTTACTAACTCTAATAATTGAGGGATCAATTTTTCCCTTTGTTTAGCAGGAATACCATAGCTAGAACCAAAGAAATCTAAATACTCTTCTGCCTTTAATTGATCATAAACACCAAAAAAGTCTGGCATATAACCAATTAGCTTGCGAATCTCTTCTGGATTTTGCATTATATTAATACCATCAATAGTCACTTCTCCATCTGTAGGTTGTAATAATGTAGACAATATTGAAAATGTTGTGGATTTACCTGCTCCATTTGCACCGACAAATCCAAAAACTATCCCTTCTTTTATAGTGAGATTGAGCTCATTTAAGGCGTAAAATGAGCCATACTTTTTGGTTAATCCTTTTATTTCTATCATTGTTTAACCTCCCCTTTTAATTGAAGAGTAGGAATGTTTGTATGTTGATCATCAGACATTTTCCTATCAAGTTTAAATTTGATAAGACCCTCATCCGAAATATAATCTTTAACATTTTTTGTAATTGTGAACCTACCATCATTAATAGCTTCAAAACTTGAAGTTTTTACGTTTAAAATCTGGAGTTGTACATTTTTGGGATCTGTATTAGCTAGCTGTAATTCTGTCCATTTGAATTTTTTATCTTGCAGCATTTCTGGAATCACCCAATCGAAATCATAGGTACCTTCCTCAATGTACCAAGATGAACTGTTTTCAGGTCTATCGGCCATAGCTGAATTAGAAGTAGGAATGATATCGTAAGTCATAGAATTAGCTGGTAATACAAACTCACCTGTTAAATTTGTTTTTGGGTTAAAACTTTGAACGAGCAAATTGACATTTGACATGTCTGCTTTACTGTCTTTTAAAGAAATCGGCGTAATAGCATCATCTACCCATCCTACGAGTGCAGGTTGCTCTTTTCCTACGATTAAGTCATAAGCAGCATTTTTTAACATTTCCTTACGTCCATTCATGATATCTTCTTGATTTTTCACTTGATTAGGATAATTTGAGTAAATTGGCATTGCAGGCAATAAAAGAGCTCCATTAAACGTTTGGGTAATCTTCAGCGTTTGCTCTGGTTTGATGGAACCTAACTTCAACCACTGGCTTCCATACCATATTGATAAATCTTTTACAGTATAGGGTAAATTGTTTTTTACAGTTCCTTTGATCGCACTGTCTTCTACTTCAATATCAATATCAAAACTACCTACATTTCTCATTTGCATCTCCCCAGCAATTGTTGAAACAGACCAATAGCGATTATTAAGTACTGTAATTTTATTTTCCTTTTGATAATGTTCTAAAATTCCTTGTTTGTGAATTGTTCCTCCATTATTAAAATTACGTATCAATGTTGACGTACTATTTGTTGGCGTTGTAAATGTGAAATCACCACTGCTATTCGTTAATAACGAATTCATATAATAGCCATTCAAGCTATCGTCTCCATCAATCTTATATACAGCTGATTGTTGGATTTGTGGCTTTGATAATCGATCCTTTGCTCCATATCCAAATACTAAAATAGAAATGAACAATGAAAGTGCAGGAATAATCCACCAAGCATATTCTCGTTTGTCTTTCCTTTTCAAGAGAAAATACAATAATGGTCCAACAACGATAATATAAATCGCAATAATGATAATTAACAGTAAGGTTGATACTTGAAATGTCGGGAACATTTCATTCACAGAAGTATTCCCCTCTGTAAAGTTTGCAAATTGGTAATTTGCATTAATATTACTAATTGCATTGAAAGGAATAATTCTTTGCAATAATTCTCCATAATTTTTTTCTGTAGAAAGTGGCTCATCACCCAATGAAAAAGCTGTTTGAATAATTTGCCCATCTCCTAGACCACTTTTTGCAGCTAAAATATGATTATTTAGTTCCAGAATAGTTTTTACTTCTGCGTCTGCTTTTTTTGCTTTATAGGAAACTATCTCATTAGAAAGCTTAACATCTTTAAACTTTTTCTGAATATCTTTAGACTGTGTTTTAACTGTTTCATCGCTTAAGAATAACGGTAAAAAATCTTTGAATATTCCGATTTCCCCATCTAAATTGTCAGATGCACCAATTAGCAATGTTCCACCTAATTTTACCCACTCTAACAAGGATTGTTGTTCTTCTTCCTTCAAAGAAGAAATTGAATATTCGTCGACAACAACTATATTTGCCATTGACCAGCCCTTTGCAGTTGTAGGTATTATATCTTGTTTCAATCCACCGAGATGAATAATTTCCGTAGAATCAGTTGAGGAAGTCGATGAAAGTGCAGATAAACGGTCAGTGCTATTCGTAAAAGTTAAGATGAAATTATTACTTCTATCATAAACTCGAGGGTTAATCTCCTCGTCGCCGGTAAAACGTATTTCTTTTCCTGTTTTCCAATTACCCTCATATATATGAATCATTTGATTTTTACCTAAATTATTTGAATATTGGTTTGAAAAATAATCTAGCATAATTTTAATAGACTTCGTTTCATTTGATCCGATTTCTAAGGGTGTAACGATTCCCATTCCACCACTATATACATGTTCATTGTCAATGACAATCTCACCTGAAAATGCATCCCCCTTATTTGTTATAGTCAACAATACAGGAAGACCTTTTGTTTCTTTCGCCTTATTGTCTAATCCTGAATGCACTTTAACAGTCAGATTGGATTTTGCCGATACATCTAATGAGAAGGTTGATAAAATATTTATAAATAAGACCACACATGTAAAAAGTATCAACAATCTCTGCTTCATATTAAACGCCTCCTTTTCTTCTCTCTGATACTAATACGAAATTTCATTATATTAGGTTCCATTTTTGGCACATTCGATAATAAATTACATTTTTCTACAAAATAAAAGAGCTGAAGGTCATCCTTCAGCTCTTACTATTTTAAATTTTATATACCATAATATCGTAAAAAACGTTCAACAAATCGTACATTTACTTCGATCAAATCTTCATCAGGTTGAATGGAAGCATGATGTAATCCATATTCTGTATTGGCACCGCCCCAGAACATGGCACCTGGAATATCTTTTAAGAAGAAACCAAAATCTTCACCAGTCATTGCAGGTGGACATTCATAAGGTACGACTCCTTCAGTTTCTTCAGCGCATGCTAATAGAGCTTTAGCACATTGTTCTTGGTTATATACTTGATAATACGAAGAGCCATAGTCAATTTCTACTTTACATTCGAAAGCAATTTCAGTTGCTTTACATAACGCTTCTATTCTCTTCTTAATAAGCGACATTGAGTCTGCGGACATTGTACGAATTGTGCCCTCTAATCTTGCATTTTCTGCGATTACATTTTGGACATATCCTGAAGTCATTTTGCCAATTGTAATAACTCCACTATCTAGCGGGTTTAAGTTACGACTAACAATCGTTTGGAGTTGCAACATTAAATTTGCGGCTGCAACCGACATATCCTTTGTATGGTGAGGATATGCAGCATGACCACCAACTCCTTGAAGATTGATGAATAATTCAGATGTATTTGCAAAAAGCATTCCTGGACGTGTAGCAACCGTACCAACTGGATATTCTGGTGCAATATGCATTGCAAAAATATAGTTAGGAACTAAATCTGGACGTTCTTTCTGCATCCACTCTAGCATTGGTTTTGCCCCACCTGGTCCCTCTTCTGCTGGTTGAAAATAGATGATAATCGTATTTTCTGGTTGTTCTTTCGAAAAGGCTTCTACTAATCCAAGTGCAATTGTCATATGAAAATCATGACCACATGCATGCATAAAACCAGGATGCTCAGATTCATACGGTAATCCGGTATTTTCTTTAATAGGCAATGCATCGATATCCGTACGCCAACCTATTTTAAGTTGTGGATTTTTCCCCGTAATTGTAACAATGATACCTGTTTTCCATGTATCAATCTTAAAATATGGCTTCCACAATTGTTCAATTATATTGAGCAAATATCTATGTGTCTTTTTTTCTTGAAAGCCTATTTCCGGAATTCTATGTAAATCCCTTCTGATTTCCAATAAAGACTTCATCGTAACAACCCCTCTTATAATTGACGAAGATCTTGCATAATTTCTGTTTTAGATTTTGTTTTTTCATCGATTTCTTTAATAACTTTTGCAGGTGCACCTACTACTACAGTATATGGAGGGACGTCTTTTGTCACAATCGCACCAGCTGCAACAACAGCACCTTCTCCAATTCTGCAGCCTTCTAATACAACTGCATTGGCACCAATCATTACATTGTCTTCTACTATTACTGGATCTGCACTAGGTGGCTCAATCACACCTGCAAGTACAGCACCTGCCCCAATGTGACAATCTTTACCTACTGTAGCACGACCGCCTAATACTGCATTCATATCAATCATTGAACGATCACCAATTTCAGCACCGATATTAATGACGCTTCCCATCATAATAACAACATTATTACCAATCGTTACTTGGTCACGAATAATTGCACCTGGTTCAATACGTGCATTAATTCCCTTTAAATCTAAAGTTGGTACAGCAGAATTGCGGCGATCATTTTCAACTACATAATCTTCAATAATATTCTTATTTGCTTCTAAAGTTTGTTGTACTTCAGCCCATTCACCAAATACTACAATAGAATTGCCTTCACCAAAAACCTTACTATTTTCTCCAAATGCTAAAGATGAAACATTCTCACCCTTTATATAGACTTTTACAGGTGTTGCTTTTTTAGCATTTGCTAAATACGAAATAATTTCTTGCGCGTTTAATTTTTGCATTCGACAATTCCCCCTATAAATTTGAAAATATGCCCTTATTGTACACGAAAAGCAAGAATATTTCATTTATTTTTTGAATAATCATACAAACATTCTGCATGTTTTTTCACAAGCTCTACAAATGCTGCTACTTGTCTAAGTTCAAATGAAGACTCATAACCAATTAGCCATGTGTCACGGGTTAACTCAAATTCTTCTTCATTATTTGTTAATGGTATCTTATTGACCTCTTCTTTTCCGCTTAATGTAATGGATGGTAAAATAGCGTACCCTATTCCATTCAGCGCCATTTGTTTACAAGTTTCAATTTGATCTACAGTGATTTGGTGACGAGGATTGGACGGAAAATGTCTTTGCCACCATTGTTGAATTTCTTGATAATAATTCGAATCACTCTTAAATTGGATAAAGGGTCTTTCTGTCTTATATACATCCTCTATCGAATTTATTTCCGTATCTACTAAATATAATGTATCTCGAAAAAGATGCTGTTTGGCACCTTTCCAATCTGTGTGGCCACGTACAATCCCAACATGTGCTTCTCCATCGTAAAGTGATTTTACAATTTCTGAACTCCATCCAGTTATAAGAGATATTTTGGCATCTGGATATTGTGTCACAAAATCCTTTAATACTTTTGGTAACCACGTATGGCCAACAATAGATGCACAAGCGATTTTCAATGTACCATGCACCTTTGAATTTAATGATTGAATGTTTTCATAAATTTCTTCTTTTTTTGTAATTATTTCAATAGCGTATTGAATAACTAGTTCACCGGCTGGTGTTGGTGTCAATCCTTTTTGTGAACGTATAAAAAGTTGAGCACTCCAATCTTTTTCAATGGATTGTAAACGTTGGGATAAGGCTGGCTGGGACAAGAATAATCGTTCAGCAGCTTTTCGCATATTCCCTTCTTCAGAAAGCACTTTGATGATCTGAGCTTCTGTTGTTGTCATTCAAAGAACCTCCTTTTCATAAAACCAGTTATACTTATCTTCATACAGATTTGATGAATTTTCAATCCAAATATCTTAAAAGCAAAAAGAAAAGGCCCTGATAAGGACCTTTTCTTAATTTTCATATTTAATTATTTACTTGATAAATATGTTTTTTTAATTGCTTTAAAATTACACGTCTCGTCATAATACCTACGAATTTTCCTTCATCATCAATTACACATAAGAACGCATGGTTAATAACAAGATCTAAAGCCTTTTGGAATTTATCATGAATATTTAATGTCGCCACTTTCGTGTCCATAATGTCATTTACTTTTATTTCGTTTAGTTTTTCAAATTCGATATGATCGAGCCCTAATATAGATTCTGTAATCATGCGTATACTAAGTAAACCATGTAGACGGTATTGTGCATCAAGTACTGGGATGGATGAGTACCCTGTTTTGGTCAGTACAAGCAATGCGTGTTCTGCACTATTTCCTAATTGGACATGCGCAACTTTTTCAGAAGAAATGATTAAATCTGCTATAGGTGTTTCAAGGAAATCTTTACTAGTCATAGAAATCATAGTATTCTACTCCTTCACTTGTTCAAAATCGAACAAAACTACAATTTCATCTTACCATATAGTATTCAAAGATTTCCAATACTGTACGTGAAAGCATTTACATTTTTCGTATTTCTAAAAAAGTTGCCATGCTATGAGCGCAATTCTTATCTATAGAGCAGAATATAATATATAATGACAATCCCCATAAAAATACCAGAAATAATATAACACCAAATAATGGGGTTTAACATTGTTGGGTTATTTTCTACAGTTTCCGAATACGATTCATCATAAGGTCCACTTTGTGCTCCTTGATTTTTTGCAATTTTTAACGTCCATATAAAAGAAATCGCACTAATCAGTATCACAACAAATATTAATGGCCAAGTCCATACGCCCATAGAAAACCTTCTCTCTTTTTTAGTGCTTATTATTCCACTTTATATTCCACTTTATTCATGAAAAATATTGTATTATTGCACATTTAAAAATTATCAAAGTTTTTCCTCCAAATAATCAAGGTGAGTTAATACAATAAAAAAAATAAAGACGGCTAAAGCCATTTCATTAGCTTTAAATCGTCTTTAAATTCATATATAAGTTAGGATAACGGTATGTTTTTCATCAATTGATCGATTGGAACTGGTTTACTAAATAAAAAGCCTTGTGCCTTTTTGCATTGTTGATCCTTTAAGAATCCAACATGTTCTTCTTTTTCCACACCTTCTGCAATGACATCTAACCCAAGACTATGTGCCAAGTGAATAATTGTCTTGGCTATTGCTCTATCTTTTTCATCATTATCCATATCTCTTATAAACGATTGATCAATTTTAATAATGTCTATTGGATATCTTTTTATGTAACTTAACGAAGAGTAGCCTGTACCAAAGTCATCAATTGAAATAATAAGCCCCATGCTTTTTAGCTGCTTTAATATGATCATAGTATCTTCGGCATCTGTCATCGAGCTTTCGGTAATTTCAAGCTCCAACATTTTAGGATTAACATCATATTCACTTAAATATTGGAAAATTTTAGAAGATAACTTAGCTTCTCTGAATTGTTTAGGTGAAATATTGACAGCTATTCTTATATTGGAAATGCCACAAAGTTTCCATTCTTTTAACTGTTTACAAGCTTGTTCTATTACCCAATCACCAATTTCAATTATGAGACCCGAGTCTTCGGCTATCGGTATAAACTGTCCAGGAGAAACAAATCCAAATTTTGGATTTTTCCACCGAAGTAATGCCTCACAACTTGTAATTTTACCAGTTTCCAATTCAATTTGCGGCTGGTAATATACTTCTAGCTCTTGTTTCTCAATTGCTCTACGTAAATGTGCTTCCATGAGGGCCGTATTTCGAAATTGCTCTTCCATATCACTATGGTAAAAATCAAATCCTGAGCGCAATTTTTCTTTTACGTAGAGTTGTGCTTGGTTTGATTTTCTTATTAGTTCATCAATATTTCCTCCATCATTTGGAAAAGTCGCAATACCTATAGATGCTGATATAGATAATTCTAAGTCCTCTACTATAAACTGCTCCTTTAAAATATTAATGATTTGGATTGCATAAGATTTTATCTCTTCTTTCGTAGCGTTTTGAATAACAAAAATAAAATTATCACCGTTTAATCTATATAAATATCTAGACTCACTAGTTAATCTAGAGATACGATTGACCACTTCACATAAAATAGCATCTCCAATAGCAGATCCATACGTCTCATTAATCTTCTTAAAACGTTCCAGATCAATGGACATGATTGCTACTTTATTTTTTCTTTGCTTAGCTGTTTCTACAAAATCTTGAAAATGCTTGGTTAGTGCTTTCTTATTCCATACCCCAGTTAATTGGTCATGATAAGTTAGATACGTAACACATGAATTTTCCAAGCTATAAGGTGTGATATCTCGTAATATTAACAATATTTTGCTTACTTGTTGTTGTTCGATTATCGGAATACTCTTAGCGAATATATTTAATGTTTTCCCATCGATTGTTTTAAAACCACATTCCGCTAGTTCAATTGGCTTTTGCAACTTTACCGTATTTTTAATGAACTTTTGCACAGTTTCTTTTGAAAATACCGAGATGAATTCATAAAAGGACTTACCATTTATGTTAGAACTTTTGTAACCAAATTTTCCGTTCGCTATATGATTAGCATTGATAATAGTACCATTAGCCTCAATCGTAATAATTGGATCTAAATTATGTTCAAACAATACAGAAGGTGAGGCTTGTTTTGTATTATTTAAGGCACAAAAATAGTAAGAATTTTTTTCTTCATGAACTACTAATAATGTGATTTTATAATTTTCTCCAAGTTGTTTTGTTACGATATTGCTTTGTGTATTTTCTAGCAATGTCTTTAATGGTAACCAAATATCTTTTGGTAAATAATCCTTTGCAATTTGATGTTCTTTTTGAAGATTTCCAAACTGCTTTTTACATCTATCATTCACAAAAACAACAGAATATGTATCTGCCATGCGATGAATTACGAAACTAAATGCATTTGTATCTAACTCACTATAATAATTAGCCATATTATGCAAAGTCGTAAGGTCTAAAGTTGTCCCTTTCATGTCATGCCTCCAATGAAAACATAAACTATATTCCTATGATAATCGATTTCAATGAGAATTCATATAAAAATTAGACTTATTTTTTAATCTTTTAATATAAATAACCTAAAAAGCACTCGCTGATTTTAGGTATTAAGACCTTATTTATAATAATTATAACTTAGAACCCACTAAAACAGATCTTCTTATTAATAAAGGCTAACTAGAAATCATGCCAATAGGTAGACGCCACTAGCTCTATTCCTCATCAACTAACCCATGGAAAGCCTCTTTCAAGAAAATCTCTTGGCTATTAATCCTAGCATCAGATTTTTTCTTTTCCTTATATCGATATACGCCATCTGCCCCTTGTACACGAGCTTTTACATTATCCTCTAATTCAGTTTCTAATATCTTCATAATACGTTTTTTTATCTCTGTATCAAAAATCGGAAATAGAATCTCAACACGTTTAATCATGTTCCTTGTCATCATATCAGCAGAGGATAGATATAAACGATTTTCTCCATTATGATGGAACCAGTAAATTCGCGAATGTTCCAAAAATCTACCAACTATACTGATGACCGTAATATTTTCACTAATGCCCGGTATTCCTGGTCTTAAACAACAAATGCCACGAATAACCAACTCAATACGGACGCCGGCAATTGAAGCTTCATACAATTTCATGATTAACTCTTTATCGGTTAAAGAATTCATCTTCGCGCGAATATGTCCTTTGCCAAACTTTTTATGGCATAAAATCTCTTCATCTATTAACTTGATAAACTCACTTCTAATATCGAATGGAGATACAACAAGATGATGGAAATTTGGTTTTTCTGTATACCCACTTAAATAGTTAAAGAAGTTCGTTGCGTCAATACCAATTTTTTTATTTGTGGTGATAATCCCCATATCCGTATAGACTTTTGCCGTTGCATCATTATAATTTCCCGTTCCTAAATGGACAAATCGTTCAATCCTACCTTGGCGTTTTCGAACGACTAGTGTAATTTTAGAATGAGTTTTTAAATTATGCATCCCGTAAATCACTAAACAACCTGCTTGTTCTAATTCTTTCGCCCAATGTACATTATTTTCTTCATCAAATCTTGCTTTCAGCTCAACTAAAACAGTCACTTGTTTACCATTTTCAGCTGCTTGCTTCAAGGCTTGGATAACAGGTGAGTTTCCACTCACTCTATATAAAGTTTGTTTAATCGCAAGAACTGTTGGGTCAACAGAAGCTTCTGTTACAAAGTCGACAATTGGCGCAAATGACTCATATGGATGATGGAAAAACAAATCTTGTGTCAATGCCTTTTCAAATAGATTCTCGTCGGATTGCAAATCTAATGGCGCTTGTGGGATAAAGCTCTCATACTCTAAATACTCTCTTCCTTCACTGATTGCCTTACAAAAAGAGAATAAGAATGTTAAATCTAAAGGGCAATCTACACTATAAACATCTGCTTCCCAATCTTCTAAAACTTTCAACAAATATTGTAAAACATCTTGATTCATCTCGCCTGAACGGACTTCGATTCGGCTAACAGCCCCCCATTTTCTCTTTTTTAACTCTTTTTCAATTTCAACAAGAAGGTCCCGTGCCCCTTCTTCATGAATTGTTAAATCTGCATTTCTTGTCAACCGAAAAGACTGAACAGATTTCACTTTATATCCCAAAAATAGTTTATCGATATTTGAAATAATTACATCTTCTAATAGAACTCCACGAATTTCATCTTTGGCAGTAGGAAGCTGGATAAAGCGTTCTAATACAGATGGTACTTGTACGACTGCTATTTTTTCTCGAAATTCAGGTTCAGCTACTTCATGCTCTAACTGCACGATTAGATTCATCGTTTTACTTAGTAATGTTGGAAAAGGTCGATATGCATCTACTGCTACAGGTGTTAATACAGGAAAGATAATCTCTTCAAAGTATTCATTCAAAAACGATTCTTGTTCTTTATTTAGTTTCTCTTTTTTCTGTAAGTATACTTTTTCTTTAGGAAGTTGCTTTAATACCAAATCTTTATATACTTCTGTTTGACGAGCAACTAATGCTTGTGTACGTTCTAAAATTCGAGCCAATTGTTCTTTAGGTGTAAGCCCTGACTTATTTTCTGGTTTATGAAAACCAGCTCTAACTTGATCTTGCAATCCAGCTACTCTAACCATAAAGAATTCATCTAAATTAGAACTAAAAATAGCTAAAAATTTTAATCGCTCTAATAATGGATTATTTGTATCCTCTGCTTCTTGAAGAACTCGCTCATTGAACGCCAGCCAGCTAAGCTCACGGTTATTATAATATTGTGGTTTTGCAATTTCTGTATAATCTATTTTTGTAGCTTCCATACCTTAACCTTCCCCTTCAATAAAATGTAAGTTAACATCCTCTATAAAAAGTTTATCAATATGTTTTTTCTGCCGGTTTACTTTATAGATTTCTGCTAATGCACTTCCTTTTGTATAGATGAATACATCAATTATTTGTGCATTTCGCCTAATAACTACGTCCTTTACAATTTTCCGTTTAGATGCATTTAGTGCATAGACGAACTTCAGTAGGGACCCTAGTCCTTGAATTTGCTTTAACTCATCTTTTGTAAACCACGACAAGAATGGAGCAGCATATCTTCTAAAGTCCTCTTTGTTTTTATATGAAGCTAATAACGCTAAACGTATCCGATCTTTATGATTTAAACCATCAATTGAACGATTAGACAGTAAATAAAATGTATGTTGGCTCGCTGAATCTGCTTCAATATATTCCCCTAGATAAAATAATTTTGCAGCTTGTTTCAACATCGCCAAGCTTTCATTTGAAAACTGTAAAATACTAAACCGGCAAAATTCTTGATATACTTTTTCGCAAAGTGACGTAAAATATTCATTGTTTTCTTTAGACTTTCCAAATTCTTCCGCCAAAAATTTCACATTGTATTCTGAAACATGATGTTTGTCAAAAGCTTTCGGGTTCTCCTTTATTATTTTTTCGATTACTAGACCTTCTCTAAGACCTTTACGGCTAAACTGAAAAATTGGACTTCCTACAACATCCATCAATGCTTGAAAAACTTCTAGTACCGGCGCAATGATATCCGCTCGATCACTTGATAAACCATCAAGTTGTTTTAACTCTTCGTAACTTAGTCCAGCAATTTTCACTCGAATCTCATCAAAATCCTCTTTTTTCATTTTATATTGATGAATACCAGAAATAGGATAGCCCTTTTTATGTTGGTCTATTTTAGCCATATTACGTGCGCTTCCACCAATTCCAATAACAGGTAGACTAAGCCCTTGTAACCACTTTAAAGAAGAAAACTGTTCTTTTGCAAACTGGTAAATGCTATTTCGTTCCTCACTTGTTAATGTATCGTCTTTCATAAACTGCTGTTTTAACGATACAGAACCAAAGGGAAAACTATACGAATACATAAGCTCTTTATCTTTATAAAGCGTAACCTCCGTACTCCCTCCCCCCATATCGATCGTAACTGCAGATGGTGTTGATAACGAATACACAACAGCTAAGTAACCATAGAAAGCTTCCCGTTCTTCAGACAATAACCTAATATCAATGCCAATCTCCTTTTTTATCTTCATAAGTATATGAGGTCCATTTGTAGCTTGGCGAACCGCAGCTGTTGCAGTTGCTAGAACATTGGTTATACCATAGTCATGTAACATCATTTTAAATGTATCTAGAACATTTAGTAACTTTTCGATACCATCATTAGATAATTGACCATTGGCCAATAAATAGTTTCTTAATCGAGCAACAACTTTAATATTTTCGATTTCTTTTAATCCACGCTTTACATCATACTTGTACAAAACTAGTCTAATTGTATTTGAACCAATATCAATAACAGCTATTTGATCATTTTTCACTAAATCACATCCTTTGTTTTCACCACTCTCTATATACATCGTGGTGTAATATTGGTATCATAGTATATTATAGATTGAATGGTCAGAATCTTCCCACATTCAATATTACTTATTATTTTCTTATAAAAGAAAGGTAGGTTTTCTATGAGTAATCAGCATAAAGATATCGAAATTGCTACTGCTATTTATACGGTAAATAAACATGCAAAAACCGCTCTCGACAATCAACCACTTTACACATTAAAACGCCTAGCTCTAGAGAAAATGATTCATACTGGTCATGCCAAAAAGTTAGGGCTGCATTTTGTAAAAAATCCACGTTATAGTCAACAACAATCCGCTGTAGTGATAAAATGTTCTGATTATTATTTCCACACATTACCGAAAAAAGAAGACTTTAAAAAACTACCACACTTAGGACATCTTGATGACACATATAGAAACCCTCGTAGGAAGATGAGTCTCAATTTAGCTAAGAGCATATTAAAGGATTATTTAGATTTAGAATGTTCTGAACAATCAACAAATAAATCTAGACTAACACCTAGAAAAATTTACGAAGAAAAAAGGAAACACGAAAGATTTAAAAAAAACAGTTATTTTTACGGGCATTAATGTAATGTTATTACAGAAAAACCGGAATCCGCTAAATGCTGACATCCGGTTTTTCACTTATAACTTATTATAGAATATATTCATCCACTTTTAGTATTAACTCCGCAATCTCTGGTTTACTTATTTGATCTTCAGCACCGACTTCTTCACCTTTATGGCGTAAATCATCTGTAATTAGGCTTGAGAAAATAATGATTGGTAATTTTTTTAAGATTGGATTTGATTTTACTTGTCTTGTTAAGTGATGTCCATCCATTTGTGGCATTTCAATATCTGTCACCATCAACTGTACGTAATCGCTGATATTATCTGTTTTATCGGCAATACTCAATAGATAATCCAATGCATCTTTCCCATTTTCAAAAAACTCAACATTTACATATCCAGCTTCATGCATTGTATCATGCAGTAATTTACGTAAGAGCGGTGAATCTTCTGCAATAATAATTTTCTTTTCTGAGCGCTCTCTTTTCCCCAGTTTCTTTACAGATGCTATATTTATACCTGAATCAGGATTAATATCAACCATAATTTTCTCAAAATCTAACAACAATAACATGAAGTCATCTCGTTTAATGACACCAATCACTTGTGAATTACCGCCTTGATAGATTTCTGTTGGTTTTTCAATTTGGTCCCATGAGAATCTATGAATTTGAGTAACATTATCTACATGAAAAACAACACGTTGTCTATTAAATTCTGCAACAATATATTTTTGTTGCTCGCTGTAGGCTGTATTCACTAATCCCAAAACTTTCTTCATATCCACAACTGGCAATACTTCACCACGTAATTGTATAATACCTTCTACATGTGGGTGTGCATGAGGAATGAACGTTACAGGTATTGGTTGGATAATTTCTTTTACTTTAATAACATTAATTCCAAATTTATTTGAACCAACTTCAAATTCAACAATTTCAAGTTCGTTTGTTCCACTCTCTAGTAAAATCCCCTTATTCTCATTCATTCATTTACCCTCCTGAAAAACTACTACTTTATTACTTTAATTGTATCATAATTGAATGATTGATCATATATCAATTCGTGACATTCGTCCGAACTCTTGTATGGAATATCAATCCGATTATTGTCATAACGATTAAAGTAGCTAGCGCAATCCTACTTGCAATCGTCCCGTAATCCTTTAGTAATAAAGTCACAGTCCCATAAATAGCTGGTCCGATAATAGAGGACACTTTTCCTGAAAAAGCAAACAGCCCAAAGAATTGTCCTTGTTTATCTTTTGGAGATAATTCTATGATTAATGTTCTGGAAGTAACCCACATTGAGCCTAAAGAAATACCAAACAAACTTCCAGCAATCCAGAACATCCATGGCTCTAGTGCTAGTACAGCAATGCTTAATGCCACGATCATCAAGAGCGATACCCAAGTAACAGCAGGTTTAGCTCCAATTCTTTTCGTTATATAACCAAATAGAAAAGATCCTATTATTGATGAAACTGTAGACACTAAGTATAGTAGTATAAACTCACTAGATGTAAATCCGACTATTGCTGTTGCATAAATAGCCATCATAGCAATGGTTGTAGCGATAGCATCATTTATAAAAAAATAAGCAATCATGAAAGTAAATATCGCTTTATATTGCTTCATATCTTTGAACGTTGCAATAATTTCTCTGTAGCCCTCGAAAAATGAACCACTTTTTCTTTCACTTTTAGCAATTGGATGGTCTTTATTGAAGAAAAAAATAGGCAAAGAAAAAAGAAAATATAAAACGGCTGTTGGTATAAACGCATTGTGAAACTGGGAATCACCAACATAAAGATAAACAAGTAAACCAAATAACGTTCCTAAATAGCCAATGCCGACTCCAAATCCAGAGATTAAAGGCATTTCCTCTTTTGTTCCTAAATCGGGCATCATAGCATCATAAAATACTAGACTAGAGTTGAAAAAGAATTTAGCGATTACAAAACTAACAACTACTAAAAATAAAGTAATAGGAATGCCATCCTTCGATAATCCTAAATTTAGGAAACTAAAAACCCCCATCAAAAAGGTGAAAAGGATTGAAATGGAGGCAAATAAAACGATAAATTTCTTTTTCTTACCTGTACGGTCAATCCAAACTCCAAATAGCGGTGAGAAGATTACTAAGAAAAAGCTTGCGATGGCATTCGCATAGGATATAAAAGTACTAGCAACTTGTTGCTTTACTTCATCAGTACCAAGTGTTTCATCCATGTAAAAAGGGAAAAAAATTGTATTAATATTCGAAGAGAAAATGGTGTTTGCAAAATCATAAAATGCCCATGACAAAATAGGTAACGATAAAAACATCGCAATCGTACTACGCGAATTTTGTGATCGAAATTGATTCATCTTCTTTCCTCCTTCTCTCACATTTATAATATTCCATCTATAGATGAAAAATCCTATTTCATCCATATTCTTAACAATGTTTTACACAACTGAATTTCACAATTCTATTTCTTTATTTTTTCTATAATCTATAGAACAAAATCTATTTAAAAAATAAAAAGCCACAAAAGTTTTTACGATAAGTAAAATTTTCGTGGCTTTGTTTTAAGTATTCTTCTAGTAATTGTTCTCTACTAAGGTGACGCTTTCACACTGCTCCAAATTACTTGTAAAAGTCAATTAAAGCTTGCGTGCCATTATTGTCATAACCTCTAGCAGATAATTCATCATACATTTTTTTTGCTAATGCAAGCCCAGGTAGCTCAAGTTTCATTATTTCAGCTTCCTCTAATGCAATACGCATGTCTTTTATAAAATGCTTTATATAAAATCCAGGTTCTAAATCTCCCTTTACCATCCGTGGTGCTAAATTACTTAATGACCATGATCCTGCAGCACCTGCAGATATGGATTCTAACATGGTATCTATATCTAATCCAGCTTTCTTTCCATATGCTATGGCTTCACAAACCCCTATCATATTCGTTGCAATAGCAATTTGGTTGCACATTTTAGTATGTTGTCCTGCTCCTGCTTGTCCTTGATATACGATATTATTTCCAAATACCTCAAGTAAAGGAATTACTTTTTCAAATACGCTTTTTTCTCCCCCTACCATGATTGATAGCGTACCGTTTTGAGCTCCAATATCCCCTCCAGAGACTGGCGCATCAAGGGCATCTATTCGCAAAGATTTTGCATGATCTGCAATTTTTATCGCTAATGTTGGTTGTGAAGTCGTCATATCAATAACAATTGCTCCAGGCTTAGCCATAGCGAAAATACCTTGATCTCCAAAATATACATCTTCTACATCTTGTGGATATCCGACCATAGTAAAAATCACTTCTGATTCTTTCGCTGCTTCTCCTGCTGTGCTAAACCATTTTGCACCTAACTGGATTAAAGACTCTGCTTTTGCCTTTGTACGAGAATATATATGTACCTCATGACCTGCGGCTAATAAATGCTTAACAATGCTAGCACCCATCACACCTGTACCGATAAAACCAATTGATGACATAAAGAACCCTCCAATGATATAGATACTATAAAAAGAATTTTCTGATTTTTAAAAGTGTTTCCTTTAAAAATCCACTAACAACATGCATATTATATCATGATTTTTTAGCAAAATTTTTGTTGTATGGCAAAAAAAGAGCAGATACAATCTGTATCTGCTTTAGAAAGGGGGAAATGAGATTGTTACTGTGTTCTTTAGTACTATTCCACCCTTTAAAATATTTATACCTTAATTTAAAGAAATAAATATCTAGTTTTATGGTTAGAACGGTTCAATGTTTTATCACATCAATTTTTTATAGTATAATCATTAAATTTTTTATTATTTTGCATTTGATAATCATTTAATAATTGATCTAGCTTTTTACTTAAGCGGATGGTTTCAACATTTGAAAAACCGTTCTCAATTCCAGAGCGAATCATTTTCTCTCTTGTTTTTTCCAACTTTTTTAAGATGGATTCAGACATACACCATCCTCCTTTCAGTAAAATTCATGTTCATTATTATACTATTATTTCCACTTTTTCGGATATGAAATTTCCGACATTATTCGACATGTTAACTTCTTGCTTCTTTTAAATATACATAAACAATATTGCCATTTTGATGAGCAATTCCTCTAAAGTGTTTGAAATCCTCTCTTTTAACAAGTTCTTCTCTAAGCTCATAAAATTCATGTTTATCAACTCTAATTTCTTGAATTGTACCGTTTTTAAGCTCTTCAAGTTTATTTTTATAATCATTCATAGTAAAGACTTCCTTTTTCCTTTGTTTATTTTTACTGTGCTTATATTATTCCCCTTTTCATTCAGCCATTTTATCCTTTTTATCCTGATTTACGTATGGATATTTATCGGTTTAACCATAAATGTTTGAAATAAAGAACAATCATTCATATAAAATTCAATTTCAAAAATAAAATTCATCTTCTATACATATATTACTTTACTGTTGAACAAATTTAAGGCAAACTGTAAAGTATTAGAAAATGAAAGGGGCTGAATTTTATGAAAATAGCTGAAGTTGGAAATATCATTGAATTTGGTGATGGTCTTCAAGGAATCGTTGAAAAAGTTAATGAAAACTCAGTAATTGTTAATCTTACTTACATGGAGAATTTTAACCAATTCGACATGGAAGAAAGAACTGTAGTAAATCATAAACGCTATAAAATTTTAGCAAACGCTGCCGAAAAATAGCGAAAAAATCTACGTCATACATACTATCTCATCATCAGCTCGATTAAATTCGTAGAGATTATTTATAGCAAAAACCAGTATGCTACCTGTTTAAATAATAGGTAGCATTTTTTGGATTTTTAGTTGCTCTGTAGGAGCTAACGAAAAAAATTTTAAAATCATTATCGTATTGCAATTTTTATATTTTTATTTGTGGACTAAGAAATATAATACCTTATTATTCCTATTATTACCACTTAAAAGAATTTTAAACTTAATTCCTCTTAGTTAACATTTTCATGGAAACCATATAATTACTTTTATAGCTCAATAAAAAACGAGTGATGATTTTATCTTCATCACTCACTTTCATTTTAATACGATAAATCCTTAATGGATAATCCGAGTTTTTTTAATAATTCGATTGCTTGATCCTTTTCTTCGGGAGATAAAGCACTCGTTAAGTTATACAACTGCTGTTCGTGTCTTGGAAAAAGCTCGTCCATAAATTTGCTACCTTCATCTGTAATCTCTGCATATGTAATACGACGATCAGATGGACAAGATATCCGAGCTAAGTATCCACGTTTCTCCAATTTATCTATTACATATGTAATAGAACCACTTGCCAACAATATTTTGCTACCAATTTTTTGAAGTGGTTGTCGACCTTTATGGTAAAGTAATTCCAATACTGCAAATTCAGTTGGGTTTAAGCCATTTTCTTGGAAGAATTGATTCGTACATTCATGAATTGCCTTATTTGCTCTTGAAAGAACAATAAACAATTTTAATGATTGTTTCACTTCTTCTGTTGCCATAATATTCATCCTCTATATTCTTTATGTTAATTAAAAATAATTATAGCGATACATCAGAAGCTTTGTCAAAGAAGCATTCCTCAAACTGGATAATAGAGATTTTTCTGAACTTGTAAATTGCTAAAACTCATTTTTTCTTCAGCTACTTGGCTTTTTTCGTTTTTAACCACAACAGGAAATACGATTTCAAAAGTTGTTCCTTCTCTTTCTTTACTTGTCACGAAAATTTCCCCATTATGCTCCTCTACCGTCTTTACAACAAATGGTAACCCTAAACCCGTACCCTCTGGTTTTGTTGTGTAAAATGGCATGAAAATATTTTGCAATTGTTGCTCAGACATTCCAGTTCCTTCATCTTGAACAGTGATTGTTACTTGGTTTTGATAATCATAGCTACAATTAATCTTAATACTCCCTCCAGTAGGCATTACTTCTATTGCATTTTTTAGTAAATTAATAAATACTTGTTTCATCTTATGTTTGTTTCCTAAGATATGATCTTCACCTAAGTTACTTTCTTCAAACTCTATACGAATATTATGGATTAATGCTTGAGGCTGCATTAACTCTATTGTTTCCTTAAGCAGTTCTCTAATGGAAATAACATTCATTTCATAGTCTCCAGGCTTAGAAAGGTTTAGAAATTCATTTACAATGTTTTCGATTCTTTGAATTTCACTGTCAATAACAGACAAATAGCGTTTATTTTCATCAGTTGCAGTCATTTTCATCAAATCTGTAAAACCTTTTAGCGAAGTCATCGGATTCTTAATCTCGTGTGCGATACTTGCTGCCATCTCACCAATCATTTGGAGTGTTTGCTGATGTTCTATTTGCTTAATCATCATTTTCTTCTCAGTTTCATCACGTAAAATGGTAAGGTGAATATCTGCTAAACAATCATAATTGCTCATTAGTTGGACATAGCGAATGCCTTCTTTTGTTGGTACCTGAATGGTCACTTCAGCTTTCCCAGTATCAAATAATTTCTTGAAAAAGCGTCGAATTTTATTTCTATCCTTTGGAAATAATGTTAGAAGTATCTTTGCGTATTGTCCTATAAATCCTTTACTCGTTATGTTAAGAAGTCTTTCAGCCATTTCATTTATTTCTATGATTTTACCTTCTTTATCTGTTAAGATAAAGCCGTTTCCAGGTTGATCAAATACTCGTTTATATTTTGTTTCGATATCATAATGTTTTTCAATTTTAGAAGGTGCTTCTGAATAATGAAAGCATAGTAAAATCCAATCGTATACATCTGAATAGTAGCTAGTTACTTTCATATCCTCAATTTTGTAGTAAATCGTATCAATTGTCATTTTCTCAGCTATATACGAATGAGTTTTAGCATTTTCAATCATCTTTTTCCATGTTTTAAGGGATTCTATACTAAACCAACTAGTTATATTAACATCTTCTTCGATTTGTAATAGATTTAAAGCTAAGTCATTTGCATACAGTACATGATATCTATGATCCAAAATTACGATTGGTTCTTCACAATCTTCAAACGAAAAATCAAAAGCTTGAAAAATTTCCCTAGTCATTTAGATAATCACCAAGCCCTTCTTTTTTAATCAACATAATATGAATCTTGTCCAAAAACTATGACAATCTTTTTAACTTCATTATAATAATAATGTCTGTATATATATTTGTTCTAATATTCAGATTATTCCACAACTTTCCTTTATTTAGAATAGGAATTTTTACTTATTGTATATTTAAATTGTATCTTATCTATTATTCTAATAGTTTGATGTAAAATATTCAATATATTACCACAATAACTTTTTTGATAGGAGCTTCATTTTCATGAACATTGTACTTGCAACATTAAACGCCAAATATATCCATACAAATCTTGCTATAAGATATTTAAAATCTTACGCCCAGCCTGAATATGACGCTGTTTTAGCTGAATATACGATTAAAGATCCCACTTTCAATATCGTATCAGACCTTTATCAAAAAAAGCCAGATATTATCGGATTTAGTTGTTATATTTGGAATATTGAGGAAACTATGCGTATTATCCATATGATTAAAAAAGTAAGTCCTAACACGAAAATTGTACTAGGGGGTCCAGAGGTATCCTACGATGTACATGACTGGCTTCAAAGAATAAAAGAAATTGATTACATCATTATGGGCGAAGGTGAATTATCATTTAAGCAATTACTTCACTATTTCCACGGTAAACTACCACTTGAGGAAGTACCCGGGATTGCATATATGCGCGATGAAAAAGTCATTATTCATCCAGCTGCACCTAAAATAGATTTGCGTAATTTGCCAAGTCCTTTCCGTTTCGAAGAAGATGTACATCATATTCCAAAACGTATTGCTTATATTGAAACAAGTCGCGGTTGCCCATTTAATTGCCAATTTTGTTTATCTTCCATCGAAGTAGGAGTACGTTACTTTAATCGCGAAAAGATTAAAGATGATATACGCTACCTAATGGAACACGGCGTCAGAACAGTGAAATTTGTCGACCGTACTTTTAATATAAGTAGAAGTTATGCGATGGAGATGTTCCAATTTTTAATAGATGAACATAAGCCAGGAGTAGTATTTCAATTTGAAATTACAGCTGATATTATGAGACCTGAAGTTATTCAGTTTTTAAATGAGAACGCACCAAAAGGTCTATTCCGCTTTGAAATTGGGATCCAGTCGACAAATGATTTAACAAATGATTTAGTAAAGCGTAGACAAAATTTTGCCAAATTATCACGAACTGTGAATATGGTAAAAGAAGGTGGAAAAATCGATCAGCACCTTGATTTGATCGCTGGATTACCTGAAGAAGATTATATGAGTTTCCGCAAAACATTTAACGATGTATTTGCAATGAGACCTGAAGAACTTCAGTTAGGCTTTTTAAAATTATTACGTGGTACTGGTCTTCGTTTACAAGCAAAACAATACGGTTACCAGTATGTCGATATGGCACCATACGAAATTTTTTCTAACAATGTACTATCCTTTGAGGATATCCTTCATATTAAACAAACGGAGGATATTTTAGAAAAGTATTGGAATGATCATCGTATGAATGGAACGATTGAATTTTTAGTTACCGATGTATTTGATACTGCATTTGACTTTTTCCAAGAGTTCGGAACATATTGGGATGAAAAAGGGTGGTCTCGTATTGGACATCAGCTAGAAGATTTGTTCACCCGATTGCTGGACTTTTTAGAACAACGTGGTAATGCACCTATTGATATCGTCACAAATTTGATGCAGCTTGATTATTTGAAGGCTCAACAATTCCAACCTCGTAAAATTTGGTGGCAACATCGAGTACTTGAGGATAATTCGAAACAAATTTTTAAAGCATTACGAGAAAATCCAGAAATTGCTGGAGAACAATTTGCCGAAATGAATCTCAGCGAAAAGGATTTATACAAACACACGCTTCTAACTCCATTTAATATTGATTATGAAGCATATCAAAAAGGGACAATTAAAAAGCAAAAAGGATATTTACTCACTTTCTTCCGTAAAAATGGTTCACCCTACTTTGCTACAATCGAAGCAGCTAAGTTTGAATAATGCTCTAAAATCTTTAGAAATGAACTAGCCGTAAAATGCAAAAGAGGAAAACTCTTAGTTTTAAACTAAAAGTTTTCCTCTTCTTTATCCAATAATAACTCGTTCTTTTGGATAGTGGAAATTCGTTTTTTCAGGTTTACCACCGATGAAGTATAAGAAGGAAATAATGCCGACCCTTCCAACAAACATTAAAATCATCATGACAACTTTTCCAATCCCTGATAGATGCTCTGTTAGCCCAAGAGACATCCCACAAGTACCAAATGCAGATGTAATTTCAAAAAGAATTTGCATTAATGTTGCATGTGGCTCTGATAACGATAAAATCATTGTAGCTAAAACTACTAAGAAAGTTGACAAAATAATGACTACATAAGATCGAAAAACATCAATCACATGAATCTCACGATGGAAAATTTGAATATCCTGCTTATTTCTCGCAAAGTTAATCAAAAATAGAATAGCAATAGCAAAGGTAGTTGTACGAATACCACCACCTACAGAACTAGGTGATGCCCCGATAAACATTAGAGCACTTAAAAATATGTCTGTTGCCTCGTTAAAATCAGTCACATCGATTGTTGTAAGCCCTGCTGAGCGGGCTGAAACAGAATGGAACATTGCTGTAAATAACGCTTCATGCCAACTCATTCCTTTAAACGCATGAAATGACTCTAATAATAAAATAACTAAAAAACCGATTACAAATAATATCGCATAAGTTGAAGTAGTTATTTTTGTAAACAGTGAAAATTTAAAATGTCTGTTTTTATTTGATAAAAAATTTTTCACTTCGATTAATACCGGAAACCCTATGGCCCCTAACGCAATCATAATCATATTAATTAGTTGGACAAAATAGTCATGTCGAAACGGCTTTAAGGAGTTTCCTGTAATATCAAATCCACCATTAGTCGTTGCTGATATTGCTGCAAACACTCCATTGTAGAGCGCTTCTTTAAACGTTCCAAAATATTGTGTAAAGTACAAAGTTAAAATCATTGCACCTACTATTTCAATTGTTAGTAAAATTTTTATAATTTCTTTGATTAAATGTACAACACCTGAAAGATTGTATTGGTTGTGATCTACCATGATTAATTGTCTTTCACGAAGTCCTATTTTTTTCCCAAACAAGAGCCATGTAAAGGTACCTAGTGACATAATCCCTATTGCTCCAAGTTGCATGATTAAAGACAACATAACAATTCCAAATACAGAATAGGTATCTGATATATCAACAACTGTTAACCCTGTAACACTTACTGCACTTACAGCTGTAAACAGGCTATCTAATAGAGATACGTGCACACCTTCTTGATGAACACCTGGTAATATAAGAAGGATAAAAGAAATAGCAATAGCGATGAAATAGTAAGAAACGATCGCTTGGAATGGCGTTGAACGCTTATTTAAATCTTTAGCTGTACCCATAATATCGATCCTTTCACTCTAGAAACCAACATACAAACTATTGTATTGAAAAATCAACAAAAAAGAAAGAGAGTTATAATATTTGTCATATTTCGTCGTATATCTCTTACATATAATTTACCCTATTTTCCATAAAAACATCCTACCCTTGTATTTCAGAATAGGATGTCTTGGAGATATATTTTAAATATAATAACTTGTAAGGTATTTCCTACATGGACAAAAATAGATTTATTTCTCGATTTTTGTGACTTCCTGAAGCTCTTCTTTCTTCTCCTTTTTCTTGTTCCGAACACTAGTAAAGTAACCGCCTAGTGCTAATAACACTAGAATACTCCAGAAGATGCTTTTCCAAAGAGCTGAGTGTGGGAAATGCTCATCTAAAAAACCAACTTTCGGATGTGCCAATGTCATCACCGTTAGTTTAACACCAACCCAACCAACTATAAGAAACGCTGCAGTTTCAAGAGAAGGGTAAGATTGTAATAAGCGAACAAACCATTGTGCAGCAAAACGCATAATGATTAAACCAATAATACCGCCTAAGAACATGACAGCAAACTGACCGCCATTAATACCACCTATATGAATACTTCCTAATTCCGGCAATGTTACAGCTAGTGCAACTGCAGCTAACATAGAATCAATTGCAAAAGCTAAATCTGCCAGTTCTACTTTAACAACCGTTGTCCAAAAACCTGATGTTTTTTTCTCTTTCCCGTGCTGTTCTTCCCCATCTTTGTGTTTACGCATATCATAAATATGTTTAAAACTAATAAATAGTAAATAGGCTGCTCCCAGTGCCTGTACCCACCACCAGTTAACTAAAAAAGTGATTAAAAACAATGCTGCAAACCTCAAAACAAAAGCACCTAGTAAACCGTAAAATAACGCTTTTTTCTGTTGTACTTTTGGTAAATGTTTAACCATAACAGCCATAACTACAGCGTTATCTGCAGCTAGTAACCCCTCCAAAATAATGAGTACTAAAAGCACCCAACTATATTCCAAAATAATCGATTCCATCCAATTTCCTCCTTTTCAACAAAAAATAAAAGACCTCTGCCTCTAAAAGGCAAAGGTCTCGCTTAGCAATTGTTAAAGTAATAATTTGCTCTCATACCCGATGACAATTAAGTCATGTAATGACGACTATGAGGTAGGTTTCCCTATAGCTACTCCCCTTTGACAATAACGTCAAAAGTGTATTTGTTTGTAAAACTAGTATATCTAATTATGATCTAAAAGTAAACTAAATTATTTGTCCAATGATTAGAAAGAATCCTGTCAGTTAGCCTATTCACTAACGCACTTTGCCAAGTATTTGTTGTTTAGACTTCCATTGTATGACTATAAGAATTTGTTTGATTCCTCAATAAAATGTTGTGAACAAACTGTGAAAGTATAAAAAAGGGCTTGCCATTTATAGAAATCCTAGTAGAATAAGAATCATAAAACATGTTATATAACAGATTGGTGAAAAACAGGGGAAATAATTATTGTTTTAATACACAGTAAATAAAAAGGAGAAATGAAATATGTGGGTAGTTACTATTTTTAATAATATCAACGACATTTGTATGTTTGAGTACACTAATAGAGAAGCAGCAATAGCAAAAATCGAAGGCTTAGAAAATGCCATTTTATCTTATACAAATTACTAAAAATCTTTAATTGTCTACTTTAAAGAAAAAACAAAAATGCCCTCAACAGAGATCAACACTCTGGGGGCATTTTTTATCATTAAAAGAGACTAAGCTTGCGCTAGCTCTTTAACATTGGAACGAATTAAATAGTCGGCAGCACCAAGTGCGGCAGTAGCACCAGAGCCAATGGAGATGACAATTTGTTTATAAACTGTATCCGTGCAGTCTCCAGCCGCAAAAACACCTGGCATATTTGTTGCGCCGTGTGCATCTACAATAATTTCATTCATTTTATTAAGTTCTAAAGTACCTTGTAAAAATTCTGTATTAGGTAATAGACCGATTTGAATGAACACACCATCTAATGCAATGTGATGTTCCTCATTTGTTTGACGGTCAACATAAGTTAAACCATTTACCGTTTTATCACCTGTAATTTCCTTTGTTAAAGCATTAGTTAAAATCGTTACATTTGGTAAACTACGTAGTCTTTCTTGTAAAACAGAGTCAGCCTTAAGCTCTGGACTAAGTTGTAATAATGTTACATGATTCACAATACCAGCTAAATCGATAGCTGCTTCAACGCCAGAGTTACCTCCACCAACAACTGCCACATCTTTTCCTTTAAATAATGGCCCATCACAGTGTGGACAATATGCTACACCTTTTGTCTTGAATTCTTGTTCTCCTGGTACACCTAGTTGACGATAACGAGCACCTGTTGAAAGGATCACTGTTTTACTTTTTAGGACGCCACCATTTTCTAATGTTACCTCTACTAAATCGCCTTTTGATATTTTTGCTACACGTTGGTCTTTCATGATTTCAACAGGATAAGTGGCTACATGTGCCTCTAAACTTGCTACAAAAGCAGGACCTTCTGTTTCTTTAATGCCAATAATATTTTCGATGGCTAAAGTATCATTTACTTGACCACCAAAACGTTCTGCTACAAGGCCTGTGCGAATCCCTTTACGTGCCGCATAAACAGCTGCGCTTGCTCCAGCAGGACCTCCACCAACAACTAGAACATCAAATGGTTCTTTCTCATTAAATTCAGTTGGGTCAGATGTTGCACCTAATTTATTTAAAATTTCTTCAAGTGACATACGACCACTTTCGAAAAAGTCACCGTCTGCATAAACAGTTGGAACACCCATAATATCTTTTTCCTGTACTTCAGATTGAAATGCGCCGCCCTCAATCATTGTGTGTGATATATTTGGATTTAACACTGACATAATATTCAAAGCTTGAACAACATCTGGACAGTTATGGCATGTAAGGCTGACATATGTTTCAAAATGAACAGGCTTTGTAATAGCTTGAATACGTTTGATTGTTGAATCTTCCACTTTTGGAGCACGACCTGAAACTTGTAAAAGAGCTAAAACGAGTGAATTAAATTCATGTCCAAGTGGTACACCCGCGAATACAACTCCCGATTCCGCAGAACCAGCCTTATTGACGCTAAAGCTTGGTGTGCGCTCTAATTGTACATGTTCAATAGTAATACGAGATGATAATTCAGCAAGCTCGTTAACAAGTTCTAGCATTTGCTTTGAAACTTTATCATCCCCTGCACTCACCTTTAATACTAAATCGCTCTCTAGAAGTGCAAGTAACTGTTTTAATTGACCTTTAATATTCGCATCTAATGCCATGATCATATTGTCGTTCAAATCGTTGTGCTCGTACCTGTTTTGCAACCTACCATCAATGCAAACATACAAGTCACACATAATTTATTCTCGAAACGACAACTTTCTCACCTCTATTTTCTGATTACACAGAGAACCATGTGTCTATTTTCATCCTCTTATAAATAGAGCGACAAATACTTAAAGAAGCCTTAGTATTTGCCGCCTGCTTAGTTATATTGTTATGAAGTTACATAAGTGATTCTGGAAGAATCAAATAAATCGAATTAGATTTTACCTACTAAGTCGATTCCAGGTGTTAAAGTTTCGCCGCCTTCTTTCCATTTAGCTGGGCAAACTTCACCTGGATGATTACGTACATAAGTAGCTGCTTTGATTTTATCGATTAATTGAGAAGCATTACGACCGATACCATCGTTATTGATTTCCATTGTTTGAACAATGCCGTCTGGATCGATTAAGAATGTAGCACGTTGAGCAAGACCAGCTTCTTCATCTAATACATCGAAGTTACGAGAAATTGTGTGGTTAGGGTCACCAATCATTGTATATTCGATTTTAGAAATTGCTTCTGAATGATCATGCCATGCTTTGTGAGTGAAATGAGTATCTGTTGATACAGAGTAAACTTCAGCACCAAGAGCTTTTAGGTTAGCATATTCATTTTGTAAATCTTCTAATTCAGTTGGGCATACAAAAGTGAAATCTGCTGGATAGAAGCAAAGTACAGCCCATTTACCTTTTAAAGTTTCTTCTGTAACTGTTTTGAAGTCACCATTTTGGAATGCTTCTGCAGTGAATGGTAAAATTTCTTTGTTGACTAATGACATAATCAAATTCCTCCTTAGGCTTTCTTTTATCAATAATTACTTCTTAATTATAATAATTATTGTTTACGTTTACATTATTATACGAAAAAAACTTTCTGTCAACTCTTTTACCTTATACAGTCAACTTTCTTGTTAACACCTCAGAACATTATTTTATCAACATTTTGAATTGACTTACTTATAATTCCACCTTTTTAGCAACACAATATTAAAAAGTAAAAAAAATATACTTTATGTATATAGAATTCCCTAAAATAAAGAATTTTATGTATTAAAAAAGAGCCACCAAATTATTTCTTATTTAAGAAGCCAAAATCTTTTCTTTTTTTCATTTAAATTTAACATTTCTCAAGTTGACGATAAAATTAAGGGAGAATCTGTCTTGAATAAGGAAGAAAAAAGTCTATTAATTTTGGGTGAGGAATTTCAAATGAAATAAACCATACAAGTTGGATAGGTACAGGAGAACTGCACATAAAAGCCTGAATAATTCAGATCACCATCTGTGGGATTGAAGCAAACTAAAAAACTCCCACTGATGGGAGTTTTATTCTATCTAATTTCAATATGAAAGTCTTTGTTATGTTTATTTTCTTCGTAATATTTTATCATAATGGGAATACTCTTAATAAAGTCTGCACATTCAATACCCGAATTTTTCAACAATTTATTTGCAACAGTTGTATCAAAATTCGCATTCCATGTTAAATAATCGAGTGACTCATACTCAACGCCCAACTTTTTTCGAATAGCATGTATACTTAATGATGCTTGGGCAAGGGATAACGGAATATGCCCCCTAGGTGTTTTACCTGTAATCTCTTTTACAAAAGCACGATACACCTCTTGAACTGGATGCGGATTTGGATCTGTTAAATGTACCGTTTTTCCTTCTGCTTCCTCTATTTCACTTAGATATACAGCTGCACGATAGATATAATCTACAGGAACAACATTAATAAGAGAAGTAGAGTGGCCTATATAAGGTATTATAGGTAGTTTTTTTAAACGATCAATCATATTGACGATAAAATAAGGTCCATCAAATTTAATCGTTTCTCCTGTTTTTGAATTTCCCCAAACAATTCCCGGTCGGATAATTGTTACTGGGAGATTACTTTTCAACTGATCGACTAATAATTCTGCCTCGAACTTTGTTTCTTCATAAAAATTCTTAAAGTTATTTGGACGTATAAGTTCTGTTTCTAATAAGTTTCCTTCACGAGTTCCTGCAACATAAGCTGTACTAAAATAGACATATCGTTTTAGTTTCGGTAGACTCTCTACAAAAAGATTCATCATTTCAGTACCATGTACATTTACTTTCCAGGCTATTGGACGAGGGACCGCCAAATCATAGATTGCAGCTAAATGCCACACAACTTCTACCTGTTCCTGTAACATAATAATTGTTTCATCACTTAAATCTAATTGTGGTAAAGTGATATCCCCCTCAATAATTACAATCTCCTTATCAGGGAATTTTGATAAAATACTTTTTTTCTCTTGTTGAGCTTTTTCTAATTGTGTAGCTAAAACAATGGTATAAACACGATCATAATTGTAATTTTCAAATGCCTCACGAATAATCCTACTTGCAATAAATCCCGGAAATCCTGTAAAAAATGCTGTTGTCATTTATTTACCTTCTTTCTATCTATTGAAATAAGAATGGTATCAATTCAAAATTAATTACTTTTATACCTCTATAGCTTTTCAATATTCTCTTTACTCCACCATAAGTAAAGAGAATATTGAAACTTTAATTATATAAATCTACTTTTATATAATCATAATAAAAATTATATTTTTTTACAAATATTTCATTAAATAATTCAAAACAAATAGTTGTAATTAAAACACAAAAAGAAGGCCCATAAATGAATAATTCATTCATAGACCTTCTCAAAATTTCAATTAAATTATTTTTTACAATAAACTATATAATTTAATATCAGGGTTTTTATCATGGAACCAACGCATTGCAAATTCATTTTCGAATAAGAATACATAGTTACCAAATCGATCATGGACTAGTGTACTTCGTGGACCTGACATGGATTCTTTAACATCTTCTTCATTTTCAATCCAACGAGCCATTTTATTGCCAATTGGTTCCATACGAACTTCAACATTATATTCGTTTTTCATACGATTTTCGAAAACTTCAAATTGTAATTGTCCGACAGCACCAAGAATGATATCTTCTGTGTGCAATGTCTTATAGTATTGAATAGCCCCTTCTTGTACAAGTTGCTCAATACCTTTATGGAAGTGTTTAGATTTCATAACGTTTTTCGCTGTTACACGGACAAATAATTCTGGTGTAAACTGTGGTAATTTTTCAAATTGGAACGTTTTTTTACCACCTACAATCGTATCACCGATTTGATAGTTACCAGTATCGTATAAACCTATGATATCTCCTGCAACTGCTTCATCTACTGTTTCTCGATCATCTGCTAAAAACTGAGTAGATTGCGTTACTTTGAATGATTTATTTGTACGCGTTAATGTAACATTCATACCACGTTCGAATTTACCTGAAACAATTCGAACAAAAGCAATGCGGTCACGGTGTGCTGGATTCATATTGGCTTGAATTTTAAATACAAAACCTGAAAATTCATCATCTAAAGGTTCTACCAAAGATTCTTCTTCTGTTAAGCGAGGTTGTGGTGTTGGTGCAAATTGCAAATAAGTTTCTAAAAATGTTTGAACACCAAAGTTTGTTAATGCAGAACCGAAGAATACTGGCGTAAGTTCACCTTTAATAATTTTTTCCTTTGAAAAATCATTTCCCGCTTCATCTAATAACATAATATCATCCATTGCTTGCGTGTAATAAGATGATTTTTTCATTTCATGGTCAACAGCAAGCTCACCATTTTCATCTAAAGGTAAGAATCGTTCATCTTCTTCAGTACGGAATTGTTCAATACGTTTGTTATAGCGATCATAAATTCCATAGAATTCTTTCCCCATACCAATAGGCCAGTTCATGGCATAAGCCTGAATTCCTAAAACTTCTTCTAATTCTTCAATCAATTCAAGTGGTTCTTTACCTTGACGGTCTAATTTATTGATAAAAGTAAAAATAGGAATCCCACGCATACTACAAACTTTAAATAATTTTAAGGTTTGTGCTTCAATCCCCTTTGCAGCATCGATAATCATAACCGCGCTATCTACAGCCATTAATGTACGATAAGTATCCTCAGAGAAATCTTGGTGCCCTGGTGTATCCAAAATATTCACTCGACATCCGCTATAATCGAATTGCATAACAGATGATGTTACAGAAATCCCACGTTGTTTCTCAATTTCCATCCAGTCAGATGTTGCAAATTTACCAGTTTTTTTGGCTTTTACAGTACCTGCATCACGAATAGCGCCACCAAAGTATAATAATTTTTCAGTCATTGTCGTTTTACCAGCATCCGGGTGGGAAATGATTGCAAAAGTACGACGTGCTAATATATCTTGTTCAAGTTTCGAACTCATGTTTTTTAACTCCTTTATTCAATCCTTATGTTTATGGGGTGCATAATTAGCCGTTAAAAATTGTAATGCTTTTAGACTTAGTTAATACAAAAGTCTACAATTTCCAACATAGGCTTTAAATTAGAAATCCAAGTTGAACTATTTACACCGGATATCACATTCCTTAATCATGATTATTTTTTAATCGCTATTGAGTCAATATTAAATTATATAAAAACCGAACATTTAATCTTTAAATCAGGTTATTATTTACTCTTTCGAACTGAATATCGATTTATGAAATGCACTCGTTTATCTATTTTGAACAATTATTTTTATCTTCAAAACTTAACTTTTCAATTATAACAAAAAAAGTGGGGATAGTAATACCCCCACTTTATCAATTAGTATATTTTAAATAATTCTTTTTCATAAATATAAGGAAACTGTTCGAATCATTTGGAAATATTAAATTTCACTCTAGCTGCTTCTAACGCAATTTCAGCGTCACTATGAGGATATTTTGTATTCCCAATAATTTGATAATCTTCATGTCCTTTACCAGCAAAGATGATCATATCTCCTGGCTCAGCAACTTCTACTGCATAGCGAACTGCTTCTGCACGGTCACCTATACATTTATATTGATCATGTTGCATACCTTTTTCAAGGTCATTCATAATACTCTCATATTCTTCATAGCGTGGGTCATCAGTTGTTAATATAACATAATCTGCACGTGAAGCCTCTTTTGCCATATCTGGTCGTTTTGATTTATCACGGTTACCACCTGTTCCGATTAAGAAAATCATTTTCTTTTTCTTATAAGGAATCGCTGCAGTTATTGCTTTTTCTATAGCATCTGGTGTATGTGCATAATCGACAAAAATACTAATAGGAAAATCTTTTGGAGAAACTTGTTGCATTCGACCTTTTACCGGTCCCATTGCTTCTAACTGTTCAATAATATCTTTAACAGCATAGCCTTTACAATACAGTGCGGCTGTTGCAGCTAAAGCATTGTAGACATTAAATTCACCAAGTAAATGTAATTGCACAGGGAATGTACCTTCTGGTGTCACCATATCAAAATAAGTCATATGATCATGATATTGACAGTTGATTCCTCTAAAGATTGCTTCTTCGTTTTTAAGACCATATGTCCAAATTGGGAAAGGTGTGATTCCTGCATATTTTTCAGACCAAGGATCATCAGCATTTAAAACTGCATGTTTGTCTTTTTCAAGGTCTTGTCCAAGTTGAGAGAATAATAAGCCCTTCGCATTCCCGTAGTTTTCCATCGTTCCGTGGAAATCTAAATGATCATGTGTTAGGTTAGTGAAGATAGCTACATCAAAGTCTACACCAGCTACTCTTCCTAACACGAGGCCATGTGATGATACTTCCATGACCATTCCTCGACAACCTTCTGCTCTAGCTCTAAAAATCATTTGTTGAGTAGAAAGGGCATCACTTGTAGTATTGCCAGAAGCATACATAATACCATTTAAATTATAACCAGTTGTACCTTTCATAGCAGAGCGAACGCCTAGACCAAGTAGAATAGTTTCGATCATTGTCGCTACACTTGTTTTACCGTTTGTACCAGTTACTCCGAACATCGTAATATCTTTTGATGGATAGTCAAAGAATTTCGCAGCTAATGCTCCGAGCGCTCTATTTGTATCTTTTACAATTACTTGAGCTACATTACCTTGTAAATCTAATTGGCGTTCTGTAACAACAATAATTGCACCATTTTCCACTGCCTTTTGAGCAAAGTCATGACCATCTACCGTATAACCTTTTATACAAACGAAGAGACTTTTCGGTTGAACGCTGCGAGAATCAATGGCTATATCTTTAATATTCTCAGGTAAATTACCAATGATTTTTTTCATCGGTAAACATTGAAGTAATTGTGTTGCTTGCATAATAATTGTTCCTCCTATTATTCATCAATCATTGTTGATGTAACGTACGCAAGCAGTAAAGCAGCTGTATTGCGTAGTGAATCTATATGTGTTCTTTCATAAGCATGAGATGACTCAATGCCAGCACCAAACAATGCATGTCTTACATCATATCCAGCACGAATAGCAGCAGATGCATCTGATCCGTAATATGGGTAGATATCTAATTTGTAATCTATATTATTTGCTTTTGCGAGAGCTACAAGTTGGTGTGTTAACTCATAATGATAAGGGCCACTTGAGTCTTTTGCACAAATTGAAACTGTGTATTCGTCAGTAGCTTGTCCATCTCCAATTGCCCCCATATCAACAGCTATATATTCTACAACTTGATCTGGAATACTTGCATTACCACCATACCCAATTTCCTCGTTATTGGAAATATAGAAATGAGTTGTATATGGTAACTCAATGTTCTCTTTTTTTAGTGTTTTTAGCAATTGAAGCATAAGTGCAGTACTTGCTTTATCATCTAAATGACGAGATTTGACAAATCCTGTTTCAGTTACTTCAAATCGTGGATCAAATGACACAAAATCCCCAACTTCAATTCCTACCGCTCTTGTATCTTCAGCATTAAAGACTTTTTCATCTACACGTACTTCTATATGTTCATCATTTCGAGGTAATTCTCCTGCTTTTTTGTAAACATGTACAGAAGTTTCATGCATTAAGATTGTACCACGTACTTTTTTTCCGGATGCAGTGTGGATTGTGCAATATTCTCCTTCAACTGCATTCCAATTAAAACCACCAATCATCGATAATTTTAACCGTCCGCTAGGTTTAATATCTTTGACAATAGCACCAAGAGTATCTACATGTGCTGTTAGTAAACGATGGCGTTCATCGTTTTTACCTTGGATAGTAGCGATTAATGCACCTTTATTGGTTTGCTTAAATTGTACACCTAATTCTTTTAATAATCCTGATATAAATTTCATAATATCCATTGTATAACCGGATGGACTGGCAGTATTTGCTAACTTTCCAAGTAATTCAACTGTTTCCGCTTCATTAAAAGTGGTTGCCATTTAAAAAACCTCCTACTCATTCTTTTCATAATATCAATATATGACATTTTACGACAACGGTAAATCATGTATTATGGTAATAGTATAATAATTAGAGGTGTCTTTATGAAGTACTCCTTAAAGAAAAAAATCAATATATTCTTCTCATACTGATGACTTTTGTTACCATACATTCAATCATTGGTTTTTTAGGGGTGAAAGATACTATCACACCGTTACCTGATTTTTTTATCATCTTTTGCTTATTAATCATAGTACTTTTTAGCCTAAAAAAAGCTGATAGACTTGTATGTATTCTTTTGACGATAGGATTAAATGGTTATGGATTACTATTCAACTTAGAAACCCATGATCTTACGCATCGTTTAATTATTTTTATTTTACTACTTTTTTTCTTGGCATTATATCAATCATTCTGGTTAAATTTAAGTATCATGGTTGTCACAATGGTGGAATTCTACATACTCTTAAAGTTTCATTATGATAATTTTTCACATTATTATAATCAATCAGATATTACGATTTTCTTTCTTGTTATCACATTCTTTAGTATCGTCGCAATTGTTCAAAAACTATATTTTCAGAATAAGTTGAAAAGATTAGAAGAAGAAGCAAACACGAAAGAGAAAGAATTATTCTCAAAAGAAGGGTATTTAAAGTTATTTTTCAAATACGCCAAAGACAGTATTGCAGTTTTTGATTTAGATAATCGTGTAATAGAAGTCAACCCTGCTTTTGAAGAACTTTATGGTTGGGCCAGGGAAGAGTGTATTGGGAAAAAGATTTGTATGGTACCTTTTGAAGATTTATATAAGGCAAATGAACGTATTAAACGTATGTACGACGGAGAAAGTTTCCATTTGCTTGAAACGAAAGATATGAAAAAGGACGGTACAATCTTTGATGCTGAGATCACTTTATCCCCTATTTTCGATTCAAAAGGCAAAATTATCGCTACATCTGTTATTACAAGAGATATTTCTTATAAAAAAGAAGCTGAACAAATACGTATTCACTCAGAAAAATTAAAAGTAGCAGGTGAAATTGCAGCAGGTGTTGCTCATGAAATTCGAAATCCATTAACCGTTATATCTGGTTTTGTACAAATGATGAATGAAGATCAAAATTCTCCTTATACATATTATACGAATTTAATCGATTATGAAATTGATCGTATCAATCTCATAATTAGTGAATTTTTAGTATTATCTAAGCCTTCTTCAATAAGGGCTGTAGACTTCAACATAGATCTAGTACTATCAGATATCGTAACCCTGTATAAACCTGAACTACAGACAAAAAACATTACTTTATCTGTACAACGGATAACGGAAGGACTTATTGTCTCTGGTAATCCAAATCAAATCAAACAAGTTTTTATTAACCTTATAAAAAATGCTTCAGAAGCTATTCAAAGAGATGGTGAAATTACAGTCACAATCGATAAGACAAATGATCACTTTTGTTCAATTAGCATAAAGGATACCGGACAAGGTATGAAAAAAGAAGTCGTGGAACATATCTTTGAACCTTTCTATACAACTAAACCTGATGGAACTGGTCTAGGAATGATGATTATTGAAAAAATCATCAAAGAACATCATGGACATATTGACATTGATAGTTCATTTGGAAAAGGTACCGAAATAAAGTTCTACCTACCTTTACATAAAGAAAATTAAAAAGACTTTCCCTAGTCAATCGACATGGGAAAGTCTTTTTTTATCGCAAAATCGTTTTTACTAATTTAACCTTTTGTTTATATGGTGGATATAAAAGATTATTGGAAAACTTAGTTGACTTTTTCAATATTGACTTTGGATGGGTAAAACATTCAAAGCTCGCTTTACCATGATAATTATGAACACCAGAAGTTCCAACTCCTCCAAATGGTAGATGCATACTTGCAACATGTGTAATCGTATCATTAATACATCCTCCACCAAATGGTAATTCATCTAAAAAGTATTGGATTGCTTTATCTGTCTCTGAAAAGAAATAAGCTGCCAATGGTTTAGGGTTTTGTCGAATTTGATGAATGACTAAACGTAAATCATCATAAACTAATATAGGCATAATTGGACCAAAAATCTCGTCTTCCATTATTGGACTATCCCATACAATGTCTTCTAACACCGTAGGTTCAATGTACAAATCATCTCGATCAGTATAACCTCCGAACAAAATATGATTTCGTTCTTGATCTAGCAAACCTTTTAAACGATCAAACTGTTTGGTATTAATAATTCGACCAAAATCCGGACTCTTCTGGGGATCTTTTCCGTAAAATTTTTGCAAGGTCTTTTTTAAATGGCGTATAAACGGGACTTTTACTGATTCATGGACAAGTACATAATCCGGTGCTACACAAGTTTGACCTGCATTCGTAAATTTCCCCCAGACAATTCTTTTCACAGCTACTTCTATATTCGCTGTTTGATCAACAATTGCAGGACTCTTTCCTCCAAGTTCTAAAGTATATGGAGTCAAACGTTCAGCACAAGCACTTGCCACAATTTTCCCTACAGCAACACTGCCTGTAAAGAAAACAAAATCAAATGATGAATGGATAAGCGCTGTTGTTTCTTCCACTTGACCTTCTACAATTCGAACATATTGTTCTTCAAATGTTTCTTGAATAATTTTTTTAATCACCGCAGTTGTATGAGGAGCCGATTCAGATGGTTTTACAATCGCAGTATTTCCACCAATAATTGCACCGATTAATGGCTCCATGACTAGCTGAAATGGATAATTAAACGGTCCAATAATTAATGTAACACCGTATGGTTCTCTAACAATAAAACTTTTTGCCGGTTGTAAATGAATCGGTGTTGATACTGCTACTGGATGCATCCATTCTTCCAAATACTTTTGCATATAACTAATACTATCTAATACTAATCCAACTTCTGTAGAATATGCTTCAAATTCACTTTTACGTAAATCATCATGAAGCGCTTGCATAATTTCCTTTTCATAATGACTAATCGTAGTCTTCAATTTTTTTAATTGTTCTTTACGAAAATCAATCTTTTTTGTAGCACCAGAAAAAAAATATTTCCGTTGCTCAGATATCATTAACTCTACATCTTGCATAGAAAATTCCGCCATATTCATCCCCCTTAAACGTATAAAAAAGTGCAAGTCACCCATACTATTTTCAGCTACATAGCCAATGATTTGCCAGCACGTACTGTCTTTTTTCAAATTGTACCATTTGTGAATTTTGAATTCTACTCGCGAAGGGAGAACAGACTATGTTAAAAACAGAAACTTGGTGGGAATCACTTTTTACTGGAGATTTATCAGTTGGTATTTCGTTTGAACGACAACAGGAATTAGAAGATGAAGAATTTTTGTATTTGCGACATTTAGATGATATAAATCGTAACGATGAATCTGAATTATTTTAACGACATTCGAATTTAAACTATTATCTCATCCATTAATAAGCGGGTATGTGTGCGGGTTTGCTCGTACACATACTTTTTTACTAGACCCGAGGTGGTACACACTTATGAAAAACATTTGGAGCATCTACTTAAAAGATTTAAGAAGTGTAGGAACAAATTGGGTATCCGCTATTATCATTTCAGGTTTAATAATTCTGCCATCCCTTTATGCATGGCTAAATATCGCTGCATCATGGGATCCATATGGACGAACAAGTCAAATTCCAGTAGGTATAGTCAATGAAGATACAGGAGCTACTGTTCAAGGTCATTCATTTAACGCTGGAAAAGAACTCATTTCTGAGTTAAAGGATAATCATGATATGAATTGGAAATTCTCCAATCAAAAAGAAGCGTTAAAACATCTAAACAATGGTGATTATTTTGCAGTTATTGTCATCCCTCAAAATTTTTCGGCGCATTTAGCAACCGTGATTAACACTCACCCTGAAAAAGCAACTCTTGAATACTATGTCAATGAAAAGATAAATTCTATTGCCCCTAAAATTACGAGTAAGGGGGCCAGTGTCCTTGTCGAAACAATGAGCAGTAAATTTATCGGTACGGTCAATGGCACTATTTTTGATATATTTAATCGAATTGGTGTCGAGTTGCAAAGAGATATACCAGATATTGAAAAATTCAAAGATTTCGTATTTACATTAGAAAAAGATTTACCTACAATTTACGACAAATTAAAAATAGCACAACAAGATGTAGAAAAAGCGAGTGAAATCCTTCAATATGCAAAAGAAAAGGCTCCACAAGTAAACAATTTAACTTCAAAAGGATTATCAACAGTTGATCAAACACTTACTTTTGTCGATCATGCGGAATCACAACTAAACTCGATTAGCCCTCAAGTGAAACAAGATATAGAAACCGTTAAACAAATCTCTACGACCACAAATAACCTTTTAACACGATTAAGTAAAAGTAATCTTACCTTTTCGGATGCAACAGCTATTAAAACACAGTTAAACAAAAATGTTTCAGAAGCAAATGAAAAAATAACAACCATAAATCAACTATTACTTTCTTTAAAACAATACAATACTGATCACAATATAGATTCAAACTCGCAACAATTAGATAATGCGATTGCTCAAACAGAGACCATTCAAACTATTTTACAACAAGCTCAAACACAAGGAACTGAGCTTAATACCTTACTTGATAACAAAGAACAAGAAATAAGCAATTCGCTTGGTCAACTTCAACAGATAGCGTCTAACACATCTATCGGATTAGATCGATTTACAAATATATTTGAACAAACAATTGAACCAACAATACTCTCGCAGATTACAAACGTAAAACAAACTTTGACACAGGCCAAAACTATTCTGTTGGACATTAAAAAAGCAATTCCCGAAGTAGAAAATATACTAAATAACGCAAATAGCTTTGTGAATGATACTAAAAAAGGTATGAATACACTTATCAGCGAATACCCAATAATTTACGATCGAGTGCATCAATTGGCCAATAAAATACGGAACTTCGATAAAGAGATGAATTTAGAAAGTATTATTCAGTTATTAATAAATGATCCCTTGGCAGAAAAATCATTTTTCGAAGAACCTATTAAGATGCATGAAAATCGTATTTTCCCTATCCCCAATTACGGAACTGGTATGGCGCCATTTTATTCAGTATTAGCTATTTGGGTTGGTTGTCTTTTACTGATTTCTTTATTAGCGGTCGACACAAATGAAGACGCACAATACAAAATTCGCGAAGTATACTTTGGAAAACTTCTTACTTTTTGGACCATAGGATTACTTCAAACGGCTATCATTGTATTAGGAGATATTTTCATCTTGCATGTATCTGCACAGTCCCCGGTTTGTTTCTTTTTCTTCAGTTTATTTATAAGCCTTGTTTTTATGTCCATCGTTTATACACTCGTATCTGTTTTTGGCGATGTCGGTAAAGCTCTATCCATTATTTTGCTTGTTTTACAACTTGCGGGTTCAGGTGGGACATACCCTACAGTTTTATTACCAAAGTTTTTTCAAATTATAAATCCGTATCTTCCTTTCACTTATGCGATTTCTTTAACAAGAGAAGCAATAGGGGGAATCACACAACATACAATCATTATTGACTTTATCTTCTTATCAATACTGTTGATTTTTTGTTTAATATTTGGGAGTATTTTCAAAAAGCAGCTACGTGATTTAACCCGAAAAATGTTACGCAAATCAAGAGAATCTGGTCTATTTCATTAAAAAGCGACTACATCTCCAATTATGTAGCCGCTTTCATTTTTGGATTATTTCATGTTAATATATTGACATTTATGAAATTGAAAATTATGATTGACTAGGATTCTTACATAAGTATAAGTAAGACTCAATAATCTCAGACAAAGGCCTTGCACAATAATTTATTGTGTAAGGCTTTTGTTTTTTAATATTCTGTATCGCCTAAAATACTAAAAACTGCTGTATTTAAAATCATAAAAGCAACGATAGAGATAATTTCAATAGCCATTCTATTTCACTTCCTTGTTATATTCTGTAACTTCATTTGATAAGGCTATCTAGATAAATATGTAATTCCAAATAATTTCTAATTTAATATAAAAGAAATTTTCCATCTGAATCATATTATTAAAAAGATAGTCACTTTTAAAACCCATTTAATAATTATAATCAAAAACTATACTTTCCTGCAAAGTTTTTTACTTTTTCATCACTGAATCTAATTGTATTATACTAAAAAGTATATATAAGCTTGCCTTTTTCAAAATAACTTGTATAATAATATATTAGGTGCCAAACCTATGTGATATTTATTTATAAATATTCACAAAAAAGAACTCCGTAACAGCACGGATTGCTGGGAGTCCTTTTCTTACGAGCAGGCAGATGAGCGCCTGCTTTTTTATTTTGCCTATTATTTACCTTTCGTATTCTTCAATGTATTAATCATCATCAAGTCCTTCTTACATAACAAACTTCTAATTAACTTTGTTCGACTTATTCCTAACAGATACTTTAAGTAATTTGATATAAAAGAGTTGCTTACAATCATCCATAAGACTCTTTTTTTGACTTGGTTTTATTTCAAATCAAAAACTGCCTCAACAGTTTTTGACTGTGAGACAGTAATAATTTTAAAATATCAAATTTAAAACAAAGTAACACAATGCGGCTAGTGTTGCAGCTATTGGCATAGTGATGATCCAAGTAAGTACAATTTTACGTGCCACACCCCACTTAACCCCTTTTACGCGTTGAGCAGAACCTACACCCATAATCGCTGAGGAAATAACATGTGTTGTACTAACAGGTAAGTGGATTAATGTAGCTCCAAAGATAACAGAGGCTGAGGCTAAATCTGCTGCTGCACCATTTATCGGTCGCAGCTTCATAATCTTGCCACCAACTGTTTTGATAATCTTATATCCTCCCACAGAAGTTCCTAATCCCATAGCAGTTGCTGCCGCAATACGTACCCAAAGTTGGATATCGTCGCCGGCTTGCATTTCAGCAGCTATTAACGCCATTGTAATAATACCCATTGCTTTTTGCGCATCATTAGTACCATGTGTGAATGATTGAATTGCTGCCGTACAAATTTGCAACAACCGAATTCCTTTGTTTGTCCTATAGAGATTTGCATTTCGGAATAATATTTTAAATAGTGACATCATTAAGAAGCCGGCTACAATTGCGATAAAAGGTGAAAGAAGTAGAGCTTCTAATATTTTAATAAATCCACTATAATTTAATATTCCAAATCCTGCAGCTGCAATTGCTGCACCAGCTATAGAACCAATAATAGCGTGGGATGAGCTAGATGGTATTCCAAAATACCAAGTAACCAAATTCCAAATAATAGCGGCTATTAAAGCAGCTAAGATTACAACTGATCCATTAGATAACGCAAAAGGATCTACAATATCCTTTGTTATTGCTTTTGCCACGCCCGTAAAAGTAATAGCACCGATAAAGTTCATAATAGCAGCCATCATTACAGCTGCTTTTGGTGGAAGAGCTCTAGTTGAGACTGATGTTGCAATAGCGTTAGCTGTATCATGGAAACCATTTATAAAATCAAACGCTAGTGCGAAGATTACCACTAATACGGTTAAAATAACTACTGTATCCATTTGCCCGCTCCTTAAGCATTACGCATAATAATTGTTTCCATCGTGTTTGCAACATTTTGACAATCATCTGCAATATCTTCAAGTTGTTCATATATATCTTTAAATTGAATAATTTTAATCGGATCTTTTTCACGCAAGAATAATTGCTTAATAGAAGTACGTAATACTTCATCACATTTACTCTCATAATCTTTTATTAAAATAGCATTCTCGCGCATACTCGTTAAATTTTTATTTTGCAATTTTTCCATTGCTTTTACAACCTCATCAGCACTTTTTACAATATAACTAATAAAAGTATTCATGGAATTATCAGGTTTAGTTAAAGCAAACATGTATATATGTGCAATACATTCTTCCATACCATCAAGAACATCATCCATGCTATTCGCTAAAGCAAGGATATCTTCTCTCTCAATAGGTGTCATAAATGATTTATTGAGCATTACGATCAATTCATGAATAAGTGAGTCACCATCAGTTTCATATCGTTTCATTCGAGTACTAATCTCATGTAAGTCCTCTAAATTTTGAACATGAACATCATTAGCGTAGTGTACTGCCTCTTGAACATTCAATGAAATTTTGTGCAATACCTCAAAAAATGGATCTTCTTTTTTTCGACTAAACATAAATTCCTCCTGAAAAGTTAGTGTCAAAACATGTTGTTTTGAGCGCAAAAATATCTTAACAACAAATTCATAAAAATACTCGAAAATTTACACTAATTAACGCAAGATTTACAATTCTGTAATATAAGCGTTCACAAATTCGCAAAAGAATTTATTTTTTAATAAAAAAACGGATCTTCCATTTCATTTAAATAAAAGTCCTTTACCGTTAAAACATTGATATCAATAGGTTTAATGAACTTCCAACATCTAAAGTCCATGTCAATAGTTATTTCAGTTTTAGATATTCATAATTTTTACAATTATAAAAATACTTATTTACAAATTCACAAAAAAAGAGATGTCAATTTTCGACATCTCCTTTAACTCTCATAGGATAAACTAAATATCCTTTAAATGTTGTATTTCATTATAGTTGTCCAACCACCAATTTCCGTCTTTATTATAAATCAGGCTCACCCCACCATTTGAAAGAAGATCACTTTGAGGGTAGATAGAAGAATTTTTTACCATCGTGAAAAGTGTGTGTATGACTGCACCATGTGTAACTAATATCACTTTCCCTTCAGGATATTGATGTTGAATGGTTTGTAGTCCTTTTGAGATTCTTTGTTTTAAATCTTCAATTGATTCTTGATTTGGATATATTTTATCGGGATAGTTTTTAATCCTTTCCTCGTAAGTCATCCCTTCCGCTACTCCAAAAGTACGTTCAGCGAATTCTTTTAAAGTATAAAAAGGTAGTTGTAATGTTTCATTTATGATTGCTGCCGTTTGACTCGCCCGATCAAGAGAACTCGTATACATGGCATTACAAGCTTTATTTTCAAAATAGCTTCTACATGCCATTGCTTGTTGTTTTCCTCTTTGATTTAAAGATGTATTTGTTCCACCTTGGAGCCTTCCTTCACAATTCCAATCTGTTTCCCCATGTCTTACTATATAAATTTTAGTCATATGCACACCTCTTTTACTTTGAGTAACATCGTAACATATAAATCTCAATGCAAACTATACATTTTTTTGAAATTTTTTATTTCATTACTTTTCCTTTTACCCTGCAGCTTTTGTAAAACCAGCTTCTTGTGCTTCTTTTTCAGAACAAAACATTTTTTCAGCCTTTACAGCATCATAATTGTTCATACCTGGGAGATGATAGAGCTTTTTACCCTTACTATTAATATTTCCTTTAATGTTACATGTTGCTCCTGATTTCACGTTAGATTGATTTTCTTGAGAGTGGTTATCTGTAGAAGGATGATTTGTTGATATTCCTTTTGACGAATCAGTTCCTGGGCTCCAATTTTTTACTACTGATTTTACAAAGCCTCGATCTGTCACATATCCGTCATATTTCCATATACCTTTTTTCTCTCTTTTTGCTTCTTCTTGAATTTCCTTATACTTTTTTACATACCTTGTGTTAGGTTCATATATGTAACCAACCCGAACAAGACCTTCCCGGATTAATTGTTCTTGAACACTCTTACCATCTGCATAGACATAGGCGAGTAGTCGTCCATACTTATCTTCTTTACCACCTACATCAAACTCTAATGTCACATTCTTGGCATTATTTAAAATCTCACGGTTTCTAGCTTGTGCTTCACGTCCAAATGGCTGCTCCCCTAGTGTCTTATGATACATTTCAGGCGCATCTACTAATAAAAAACGTACTTTTTTCGTCTCACCTTTATATTTTACTTTCATCGTATCGCCATCCATAACACTTACAACTTCCACTTTTTCTTGATTTGAATCATTTTTAGAGTTGGATGTATTACTAATTTTGCAACCTGCTAAAAACACAATTACAAGGCTACATATTACGATCATCCATATTTTCAATTTTTTCACCATCATTCTTATATTTTTTCATGTTGAACCAGCGGAGTACTTGTCCAGTTCAATAAGAGAAATCCGAAACGCTAAAGTATTTCCTAGCGCTTCGGATCTAGCTTAACAATTTGACTTTTAATCTATTAAATAATCATTTTAATATTAAATCTTATCTTTCTCGATTATTGATTCACCTGCTTCTTCTAAATCACGAATACGATGGGCTAATCGAGAGGAAGCTGATGCTGCAATACTTCCGACTAAATCATCTAAGAATGTATGCACACCGTTTTCTCCCTTTGTATCAAGCTGTTGAATAATCCCCATTTTCTTTTTATCTAAATGCCCATAGGTTGTGACAGCAATACTACCATACGTCAATACAGAGCCAATTGCTAATGTTTCATCAACACCAAATAGGCTTTCATCAGATTCGATTAACTGTTGCAATGGTTGAGATAGCATGCCTTTCTCTGCTAATTCATCTAATTCGATTCCTACGAGGAGTGCGTGTTGAACTTCTCTCTTATTTAAAACCCGCTCAACTGACCCAATGCAATGGCTAAGTGTTAAGCCATTGTTATATGGATATTGCATTTCATAAACAATTTCTGCAATATCATTTATCGTTACGCCTCTGCGTTCTAATGCTTCTCTTGCCGCTTTGGCTACCGTATCTGAAGAAACTTTCAATTTTTCGTTGTACATTCGATAAACCTCATTTCCACTATATAATTCAGTCTATCTTCCATTATACCTTTGCTAATTCATATGTTACAATTTCCCTACATACACATTAAAGGAGTGTTCAATGTGGGACAAGGTACCATCACAGATTTAGAATTTTACAGCGAAGCCCTAAAAGAATCGTTGGAACTACTAATATATCTTCCAGCTAATTATTCTCCTTTTTATAAATATTCGGTTTTAATCGCTTCAGACGGAAAAGATTACTTCCAATTAGGTCGAATTAGCCGTGTAGCTGATGAGTATTTAGAAAATGAAGAAATAGAAAATTTAATCATAGTTGGCGTTCCATATAAAAACGTAGAAGATCGCAGAAGAAAATACTTACCTACTGGAGATTTACATGACGCTTATTTGCGTTTTTTAGCACATGAACTTGTTCCGTATATTGACAAAAATTATTCAACATATCAAATTGGCATGAGTCGTGCGCTTATTGGAGATTCTCAGGCAGCAACCGTTTCTTTGTTAGCCGCAATCGCTTACCCTAACATTTTTGGTAAAGTCATTTTGCAATCACCATATGTTGACGATGAAGTGCTGAAAAAAGTTCACGAGATAAAAGATCCGAATGCGTTATCCATATATCATGTCATAGGACTTGGTGAACATAAAGTAGTAACAATGAATAAGTCAATCAAAGACTTCCTTACACCAAATCGGGAACTTCATCAATTATTTCTTAAAAAAAACATTTCAACCTTTTACGAAGAAATTGAGGGGCAGCATTCATGGAAATATTGGCAGTCAGATTTGCGAAGAGCTATTTTGCAAAAATTCGGTCTTTAAAAAGGTTATGTTATTCCTAGAGTAAGTTTTTCTGCTATACTGAAAATTAAATACAATTATTGTTGAACTCCAAGGAGGTCGTTCATGATGAAATATGGTATTGTAGCTTTTCCTTCTAAGCAACTACAAGACTTTGCAAATTCTTACCGAAAAAGATATGACTCTCATTATGCTAAAATCACACCTCATATTACATTAAAAGCTGGTGTAACAGAAGTAGAGGACTCACAGATTGAAAGCATATCAGAATATGTTAAAGAGATTTGTCATCAATTTAGTCCCCTTAAGATTCATGTTACAAAAGTTAGTTCATTTGCACCTGTAAATAACGCAATCTATTTAAAAGTCGAGCCAACCGAAGAGCTTCTGAATTTGCACAATGCATTACATACAGAGAGGTTTGGCGGAAAAGCAGAGTATAAATTCGTTCCTCATATCACCATTGCTCAAGATATGAGTTCCGGAGAACATGACGATATTTACGGACAATTACGTATGACAAAAGTAGATTTTAGCGAAGTCATCAATCGTATTCATTTACTCTATCAACTAGAGGACGGTTCTTGGACTGTTTACGAAACATATCGTCTAACAGGAGAAGCATAGTCTTTGGTATTCGCAAAAATTGTTGAAACGGAAAAAGAACTTCAGGATGCCTTTTTTGTTCGTGAAGAGGTTTTCGTGAAAGAGCAAGGTATTCCTCGACCTTTAGAAAAAGATGAATATGATGATATCGCTACACATTTTGTTGCTTATTTTGATCATCGTCCAATTGCTGCGGGGCGAGTACGCTTTAAAGATCTGACAGCTATCGTTGACCGTGTTTGTGTTATACCACCTTTTCGTAGAAAGCAAATTGGGGTATTAATGATGCAAAGTCTTGAACAGTATATTCAAGGATCGAATATCAAAAAGGTTAAACTTAATGCACAAACTCATGCAATTCCATTTTATGAAAAACAAAATTATTGCATTACTTCTCCAGAATTTTTAGATGCGGGAGTGCCTTACCGTGCAATGGAAAAAGTTCTATAATGTATAAAAAAAGCTACGATGTACTATGAAAAAAATCATAACACATCGTAGCTTTTTATTTGGAAGAAAGTGTAACTAGCTAGTTTGTACCGTTGTTCGAATGATTGTGTTGTTTAATAGATGTCTATACATAAAAATCAAAATATAATCCTCCACCTACAGTATGCCAAAATACCAAATCATCTGAAGAATTATGAGGGGGTATATTTATCATTTTTTTCTTTAAACGGGGTATTTTTCTCCAATATTCCATGTTCGTATAGCTATGTTGCCGATTCATTTGTGGATTAAGTTGATATTGTAGGTTTACATTTTGAACCGGATGAATATAAGAGAAACGCTCTTTCTTTTGCCATGAACGTATCAAATCTTGGTTTGCTTGGAAATTAGGAATTGGTAAAAGATATCCCATTTGAAATCACTCCCTGTAATATATATTTACCTATATGTGAGAGTAGGAACGTATATTACAGGGGCATGATTAAATTACATCATATTTTGAATTTTACTTAGGTCTAAGGATTTGCCATTTTTAAGAATAGACGCAACAATTTGTTCTTCAAGCTCTTTTGTTACAGGTTTATTTGCAAGCTTAGCAACTTTTCGAACAATTTTACGAACTTGTCGCTCATCTTGAAAATTCGCGTTTTGAATAGCATTAGCTAGTGCGAAGACTTCTTCCATTGGAACTCCCGTTTTCTCTTCGATTCTTCGAAAGAAAGATGGATTCATCTCAACGCCTCCTAGTAGATAAAGCTAGTGCCAACGATAATTAACAAAATGAACAATACAACGATCAAAATGAAAGTTGAACCGCCATAGCCACCGCTATAGCCACCGCCGTAGCCACCGCTGTTGCCACAACCGTATCCATATCCTCCCCATCCTGACATTGCAATCCCTCCTCTCTTTTCTCCCCTATCTTATGCGGAGTTAAAAAGAAGAATCGGGCTTTTAACTAGGGTTGCTGACCTTTTGAACGGAAAATTAAGGCTCCAATCATTCCAAATAAAATAGCTGCACTAATACCAGAGCTTGTTACTTCAAACATACCTGTTAACACACCAATCCAGCCATGTTTTTCAGCTTCTGCAATAGCTCCGTGCGTTAACGAATTTCCAAATGACGTAATAGGGATTGTAGCTCCTGCACCAGCAAAATCAATTAACGGTTCATAAAGATTAAAGCCATCTAATATTGCACCTGTAACGACTAAAATGCTTAAAGTATGTGCAGGAGTCAGTTTGCCAACATCCATTAGCAATTGTCCTATTACACAGATTAAACCGCCTACGATAAAAGCAATTACTATTGAAACGAACATTTATATTCCTCATTTCATTGAAATTTCAATTGCATGAGCCGTACAAGGAATGCTCTCATTTTGCTGTACGGTCAATGGAGAAAGTAGAGCACCTGTTGCTACAGCAAGTACGCGCTCGATTTTCTTTTCGTTTAATTGTTTTAAAATATAACTATAAAACACTGATGCAGAACAACCGGCACCGCTAGCACCAGCTAAAAAAGCCTCGTCATCTCCATAATATTCTGCTCCTGCATCTCTAATTTTTTGGACATCTTGTTTAGCCATTCCCTGCTTTGTAAGCATTTCTTTCAAAATAGGAAGCCCTACTTTTCCAAGATCTCCCGTCATAACTAAATCATAATCCGCAAGTTTTTGACCTCTACCCTTTAAATGTCGAGTTATTGTATCACATGCCGCCGGTGCCATAGCTGCTCCCATATGAAAGGGATCCGTTTGCTGCAAATCGATAACTTTTCCTATGGTTGCAGCCTCCACAGCTGGACTATTCATCTGCCCTTTTGCGATTAAAACATATCCGGCAGCTGTAACAGTCCATTGAGCTGTACCTGGTTTTTGCCCACCATATTCGACTGGGTAACGAAATTGTCGTTCAACAGAATTATGCTGGCTACCTGCCCCAGCAAGTGCATAGCGACTTCCGCCTAATTCTGTTAAAAGAGAAGCGATAATAACACTCGAAACTGCAGTTGCACAGGCAGAGAAAAGTCCAATATAAGGCACTTGTAAAGTTGCTGCAGCAAAATTTGATGGAGTCATCTGATTTACTAAATCTCCACTCATTAAGAAATCCACATCATTTTGTTTAACATTTGCTTTTTTTAGCGCAATTTGACAGGCTTCTTCTACCATTGTTTGATGCCCTTTTTCATTAGAATCCTCATCGGCTCTTTCATTGTCATAAAGTCTGTCGAAATCTTGCGCGAATACGCTATTCTTTTCGACTGGTCCAGCTACAACACCTGATCCAATAATCGCAGGTTTTGAAGGGAAATATATTACACCTTGATCCATCACCAGTTAGCAACCCCCATTGTTACTAAGATTAGCTTTACAAGAGCCACTAAAAAAGCAGAGACAACTCCAAATACAATAACTGAACCTGCTAATTTGAAGATATTCCCGCCTACGCCTAAGACAAATCCTTCTGTTTTGTGCTCTATTGCCGCAGAAATAACCGCATTACCAAACCCTGTAACAGGTACAGCTGAACCTGCACCAGCAAATTGTCCAATCTTTTTATACAGACCAAATCCTGTTAAAAGCATAGCGATGAAAATCATCGTAGCTACTGTCGGATTCCCTGCAGTTTTCTCTGTAAAATTAAAATAGCTTATATAAATATAAGTTATAAGCTGACCAACCGTGCAAAAAATGCCACCAACAAGAAAAGCTTTTAAACAATTTTTTAAAATTGAAGGTTTCGGTGAAATCGATTGTTGTAAATTATCGTATTGTTTTTGATCCATTACGTTTCCTCCTTCTCAAGCTTTTTAAGATCTTTTATTTTCTTATCTAGCTTTTTTTCACTCAATTGTTTTTTTGCCAATTTATCGGTTTCCATAATAAGTTTCAAGTCTGTACTTACGACTACATTTCTATCGGGTAAAGCCTTTTTAACTTCCTTTTTCCACTTTTTTTCATATTTCTGTTTGTTCCATTTTGAAAATGGTTTTACCTCTATACCAACTATGGCCGAATCCTTTGTGAAAACTGCTGTAACCCTTTTTACGTGTTTATCCTCCTTTAGTATTTGCTCGATCTTCTGTTGTTGTTGCTGATACTCTTCTTTGTTATTGGTTGCCATGAAATCATTTTTTCCATTGTTACAACCAACCAAAATGAGTATTACTAATAGTCCAAACCATTTTTTCATATTTTTTCATCTCACCCTTTTAGTTTTAGTATGTCGATTTTTAGATAAAAATATTCAAACGTGACAACAGCCCGAGCCTATTATTGTCAAACTCATATGGTATAGAGAGCTGAAAAGAGGAGGTGAAAGTTGATGGGTTGTTGTGGAAAAGAAAGTTCAAGTTTTAGTGGTCCAGTACATTCCAAAAACTGCGTATGTGATGTAGTGCGTGCTATTTTAGATATTCAAACACAAGGTGCAAATGATGATTGTGATTGCCCCACTAATTGCTTTTTAGAGCCACTAGGAGGTTTAGTAAACCCTGCTAGAACAAATGCAGATACTCGAGTATTCATGTTATTAGGAAAGGACGGTACGCCATTCAAAGCTTTCTTCAGAGATATTATTGGAAATACAAGTACAGATTGCAGATGCTTCTCTGTATTCTTCCGAGTTGAAGATGTATTCGATAATTGCTGTGCAACTTTAAGAGTATTAGAGCCACTTGACAGAAATGGTGGTGAAGTGGATATTCTTAATGATGACGGAACAAAAGTTGATTTACACAAACTATGTAAAGTAAGAAACTTTAACCGTACAAATAGTTGTATTACTGTAGATTTAACTTGCTTCTGTGGCGTACAATGTATCCGTGATGTAGATTTGGATATTTGCTAAGATTTACAAGGTGAGACAGCGTCGGAATACAGGAGTGGTTGGAACTATCAATCACTCCTTCTTATTATTAGGTAAAAAAAAACGAGTTCAGAAGAATAAATTCTGATACTCGTTTTAATATGCAATTATTATTTAATTGTATACATACTACACTTTTGCTAACTATCTAAAAATGATTTTCCACGCCATAGTAAATCCTTTAAATCTGCAACTGGAATGGCTTGAACATCATCATCAGTTGTTCTAATTAGTACTTGCTGCTTTTCAACATTGAGTTCGTAAACTTCTCCTGGAATTTCTCTGCCATCATTTACGATGAATACAAGAGGTTGGTAGACCTTTTGTTGAAAGGGCCTAGATAAAAACAAAAGCTTCTCTTTTCGTTTTCGCCATTCACCAGTATCTAAAATAGCATTTGTTTCTTCCGTCTCTAGATGTTCTTCCTCAAATTTAACTTCTTCCATATCTACTTCAAATTGAGCATGAGATAATACGTCAATTTCTTTGAAAACTGCAGGTGGGCTCTTCACGAAAAGGAGTGGGCGATTTACCACAATTACACTTCCTTTTTTTATTTTTATACTATGCCCGATTTTCAAAATGTTTCACATTAGATGGTTTATAAACATTGTAGCAATTCCAAGATAAATGACGATACTTGTTATGTCATTCAAAGTTGTGATAAATGGTCCCGACGCAACTGCTGGGTCTATATTCAAACGATGCATCAATAATGGAATAAATGAGCCTGCCAAAGTTGCGACGACAATAGAACAACAGATTGCTACACCAACTAGTATGCCTAATAATAAAGTATGCTGCCAAAAATATACAATACAAAAAGCGACGACACCACACACAAGACCCATAATCATTCCCGTAACTAATTCACGGAATATTAACTTAAGCTTACTCTGTTCTTCCACATCCCCTGTTGCAATACCTCGAACCGCAACGGCTAATGCCTGTGTTCCGCTATTTCCTGACGTACCACCGATTAATGGGATAAATGCTGCAAGCAATGCTACCTTTTCAAGCGTCCCTGTGAATAAATCTATTAAATTAGCTGTTAGCATTCCTAAAAACAATAGAACAACAAGCCAAGGCAATCGTTTTTTTGCTGCTGCAAATGGATTGGTATCAAAATTATCCATATCAGATACCCCAGCCAGTTTAGAATAGTCTTCCGATGCTTCTTCATCAATAACATCAATAATATCATCGACAGTAATAATCCCTAACATTTCATTTTTAGAATTGATAACTGGAACAGCCAAGAAATTGTAGTCTTTCATAATTTGTGCAACATCTTCCTGGTCATCGGTCACATTTACACTAACGACGCGTTCGTTCATAATTTCATGAATCAGTGTGTCTTCTTCTGCAATAATTAGGTCACGTAATGAGATTACACCTGTCAGATGATTCGTATCATCGACCACAAAAATATAGTAAATCGTTTCCGCTTCAGGTGCTGCATTACGTAGAATAGTCATCGCAGATCTTACGGTAGAGTTTTCAGGAATTGCAACATATTCAGTTGTCATAATCGAACCAGCTGTATATTCTTCATAATGTAACAAGTCTTTTATATCTTGTGCAGATTCGTTATCCATTATTTGAAGGAAATGACTGATTTGATCCTTATCTAATTCATTTAATACATCGACCGCATCATCTGTATACATTTCTGCTATCATTACTGCAGCATAATCCGGTGACATTTCTTCCAAGAAACCTTTATATTCGTTATCATCAAGATCAAGAGCTTCGAAAATCTCAGCCATCTCTTTTGGGGACAAATACTGATAAATAATCTGTCGTATATCAGGTTCCACCTTCTCATAAAACTGTGCCTGATCATACGGATGAAGTGACAAATATTGATCTCTAAAAGTTGTTGGCGAATCAGTTTGTAATAACCCACGTAATTGCTCTTCATCAAATTGTACTTCATCTTTTTTTGCTTCGTCTATCATGCATTGTCCCCTCCTCTCGACGTTTATATTTTTTAGGACACCTTATAATAATAATTCGAACATTACATAAGGACAATTATTTTTTTAAATATATTGTTACAACTTAAATAGTAACATTAGATGTTACTTATACTCAAATAACATTTTCTTCATTCCCTAGGAAATACATTTAAAAGTAAAAACTTTATATTAAATAATAAAAATAGAAAAGGCGTTGTCTACTTAAAGACAACACCCAAATCAGGTTAACCTATAATCATTCGTATATTCGCCTTATATCTTCAGGAAATTCGCTTGTCCATTTTAAAGTCTGACCATTTAGTGGATGTAGCAGTTCGAGTTCTACACAATGCAATGCTTGTCTTGCTACTAACTCTCTTTTACCACCATATAAATCGTCTCCCAATAACGGATGACCAATAGAAGCCATGTGTACTCTAATTTGGTGCGTACGTCCTGTGTGCAAGTTCAATCTTACATGACTTATATCTTCACCATGAATACGATATCGATTGAGTACTTGTACATCTGTATGTGCAAACTTACCGTCTTCTCTTACTTCTCTTTCAATAATGCTTCCGTCTTTTCTCCCAATGGGAGCAATTATTTGAAGAAAGTCTTCAGATATTTCCCCGTGTACGAGCGCTTCATATGTTCGATGAATCTCACGTTTCTTTTGCGCTTCACTCATTAAATGATGGATATGACGATGTTTTGCTATACACATTAGCCCTGATGTATCTCTATCTAATCTAGTAACTACATGCACAGTAGAACGAATTTGTTGCTCTTTTAAATGTGCTGCTACAAAGTTAGCGATGCTACCTGTTGGATGATCATGTGAAGGAATTGTACTTTGATAGGGTGGCTTTTCCAAAATGAGTAATACATCATCCTCGTATTTTATAGCTAATTCTCCACTTTCAGGAAGCAGTCCATCACTGACTTCCTCTATAGGAAAAATAACTGTAACTTCATCTCCTATATTCAAAAGAAAACGTACATTCTGCTCTTTTCCATTCACAAGTAATGCTCCACCTTGAAATTTAATCGCTGTTAACGCTCTTTTTGAAACGCCTATATCTGCTAATGCTTCCCTTAATAATTGTTGCTCTTTTTGTGCAGTAAAGGTTAAACGATATCGTAAATCTTGCATCAATCTTTCAAATCACTATCGATAAAGGAATCATGAACACGTTGCCAGAACGGGAAAGCTTTAAAGCGAGCAAAACGTATCTTTTCTTTGGCAACGCGATATTGAATTGACTTTACATTTTTATGCAACAATTGCACATGATCCACAGTTACCATAAAGTCTTCTGCTTTTACCGGTTTGAGGATACATTTATGATGTGCAGGCAAAACAAGTGAGGAACCTACCGTTCTGAAAACACGGTTATTAATCGAAGCCATTTCCGTAAGTTGTAATGCTTGCAATGATGGATGTAAGATGGCTCCGCCTAGTGCTTTGTTATAAGCTGTACTGCCCGAAGGTGTTGATATACAAAGGCCATCTCCACGAAATCTTTCAAATGGGCGACCATTTAGTTCAACATCCATTACAAGTGTAACTTCAGGTGATTTAACAGTGGATTCATTTAAAGCCAGATAGGTATAACAATCATCGCTATTTTGATAGTTAATCTTCACTTCTAATAATGGATATTCAATAACTTTAAACTCACCTTTTGCAATTGAAATGACAAGTTTTTCAATTTCACTTGGTTTCCAATCGGCATAGAAGCCAAGATGACCTGTATGAATTCCGACAAATGCAACTTCAGATAGCATATGAGTATAGCGATGGAACGCGTGTAATAATGTTCCATCCCCCCCAATAGATAGTACGATGTCCGGTTTTTCTTCATCAACTTCTAAGCCAAAATCAGTTAAATAGTTCGTAGCACATTCCATTAGTTCGTTAGACAATGGGTCATTACGGGATTGAATAGCGAATCTCATTGGTACTCTCTGTCCCCTTTCGGATGATTTTGGCGTACTTTAGGTTTTGAAGCTTCTTTATATTCTGTGAAATATTGTTGTGCTTCCCTGATTTCTTCTCGTATTTCAGACATCTCTTCGTCGAGTTTAAATGCTGCCTCTGCAGCACTTTGCAGACGATTTTTTATTTCTTTAGGAAATACACCTTTATATTTATAATTCAATGAATGTTCAATCGATGCCCAGAAATTCATCGCAAGGGTGCGAATTTGAATTTCTGCTAAAATCACTTTTTCTCCTTGAATTGTCCCAACAGGGTATTCAATAATCATATGATAAGACCGATATCCACTCTTTTTAACATTTGTGATATAGTCTTTTTCCTCAATGATATGTAAATCATTTCGTTGTCTTAGTAATTCAATAACAGTTGGTATGTCATCTACAAACTGGCACATAATACGAACCCCTGCAATATCTTGTAATTCATGAGCAAGTGTATCCGATGGCTCAAATACTAATCCTTTTTCTAATGTCTTATCATAAATACTCGCAAGTGGTTTTACTCGTCCAGTGACAAATTCTATAGGTGATGTCGTGTTCGATTTTTCGAATTGCGCACGTATCCCTTTTAATTTTATTTTTAGTTCGTCCACTGCTTGCTTATAGGGCTGTAAAAAGCGATCCCATTGTCCCATGATAAGTCCCCCTAACAAAATTTAGGCTTCACTTAATAGTTCTGCAAAGGTTTCTTCGACTGTACTTGTAAAAACCTCTCCATAATTATAGTTACCTTCAATATTATATATAAGTGATTGTAATTCATCCTGAAAGTTGACCAATTCAATCGCCTCAGTTCCACATTTTAACATAGGAATTGCTTTTGATTGTAACGTTTCTACTAATAATGGCCAAACTGATTGTGGAAATTTCACATAACTATACTCAGTTTCCTCATCCATTAAATAAATAAATGCCAATTCATCTGAATCAGCAATTATACGACCTGAGGCTTGCCAATTTTTCACTTGGTCTTTTGGATTTTGTAACTCAAAATAGATATGTGAATCTTGAAGTGTTCCTTTTTCGACTATATAAGTTTTACGCAAAGTCAATCTTCCTTTCTGTGAATCTGCTATCTATTTTATCATAGGCTTATTCAAATCTAATCATTTTTTCAGGATATTTGTCATGTATTTTCAATTTAAAATGAAACTACATATAACAGCGATTTACTGTCCAATAATACGGGCTGGCTGTACATTGCAATTTGTTATAAAATTCCTTTATAATTCATAAATAGAAAGGGTGTCCTAAAATGACCCAACAATTAGAAATTGAATTTAAAAACATGTTAACAAAAGAGGAATTTTCACGTCTTTGCACTACATTTAATCTAACCGATGAAAATTTCCATTCTCAAACAAATCATTATTTTGATACCAAAGATTTTGCGCTAAAAAATTTAAAATCCGGTCTACGAATCCGTGAAGTTCAAGATCGTTTCGAGTGTACATTAAAAGAACCCGCAATTGGGATTGGCTTAACAGAAACAACCGATTTACTTTCAAAAAAAGAAGTTCAATCTATTTTGTCTGGTAATTCTGTCCTTCATGCTCATGAAGTAGAGGGTAGACTACAAGCATTGGCAATAGATCCACACGATTTAAAAATTTTGGGTACACTCCAAACAAAACGTGCCGAAATAAAATATGAAGGCGGTCTATTAGTATTCGACCATTCCCAATATGCTGGAACGGATGATTACGAGTTAGAATATGAGGTTTTAAATGAGGAAACTGGGAAAGTGATTTTTGACCGTTTCCTAGCACTCCATTCGATACCACGTAGACCAGCTGACAAAAAAATTGCTCGTTTTATGAGCGTCGTGAAGAAGAAACGAGGTTTATAGATGGATATTCAATCATTAGCACAACTTCAAGCATTACAGAGCACCAATTCTTATGACACTAGCGCAACAAATAATGCAACTTCCTCAACATCTGACGTATTTGCACAAATGTTGTCGCAATTGACATCATCTAATTCAGCAAGTGCAACGCAAATGCTTGGCTTAACAAATGCTCTTTCAAATAGTAATGATGCAACTAATTTAATGCAACTTTTAAGTAATGGACTAAATGGGAACTTATTTAACAGTGGTTCTTCAAGTAACTATAGCCAGTTACTTGGCAGTGGTAGCTCAGCATACTCAAATTATAGTCAAATCTTAAATAGTTTAAGTAGTGCACCTGCTACTACAAATAATTCGCTTTATTATAATGGTACATCGCCTGTTTATACCCCTTCATCTGTATTGAGTAATTATGTGAACAATTACAACAACCTAACAAGCAGTACTATAAACCCGCAAGTGGGAACGAAAAGTGTATCATCTAATACAAATTATGATGCAATTATAAAAAAAGCATCCGAAACATATGGTATACCTGAAAAGTTGATCAAATCCGTTATTAAACAAGAATCAGGATTTAATAATAATGCAACAAGCTCAGCTGGTGCTGGTGGATTGATGCAACTAATGCCTGCCACAGCCAAATACTTAGGTGTTAGCAACGTATATGATGCCGAGCAAAATATTATGGGAGGCACCAAATATTTAAAGCAACTATCGAACAAATTTAACGGAAACTACAATTTAATGTTAGCTGCCTATAATGCCGGACCTGGTAACGTAACAAAATACGGTGGTATTCCACCATTTAAAGAAACTCAAAATTACGTTAATAATATTATGAGTACATACAAAGCTTAATAACATAATTTTTAAAATTGCCAATAACTTCGCATCTACCCATCCATTATTTTTATTTTTTAGAATGGCTCTAAATGCGACAATTATTGGCTTTTTTCATCATAAAATATGAAATTTAAAATAGAGACCGAGTGATTTGTTTGAGAAAATACATAGAGGTTGCTAAAATAGAATTACAGCTAAAGCAAAGGAGAATCATCTATGACGCAAAAACCTATCATTCCTTATGAGGAAATTGGTAAAGAAAAACTTAATAAATTAATTGATATTTTCTATTCCAAAGTCGCTAAAAATCCGAAGCTAAAGCCTATATTTCCTGAAGATTTAACTGAAACAGCTCGAAAACAAAAGCAATTTCAGACACAATATTTAGGTGGCCCGAATATTTATACAGAAGAGCATGGTCATCCAATGCTAAAAGCACGACATATGCCATTTAAAGTTACACCAGAACGTGCGCAAGCATGGTTAGAGTGTATGTCCGAGGCAATGGATGAGGTAGGTTTAGAAGGTAAATTCCGTGAAATTTATTATAAACGTCTTGTCCTTACAGCGCATCATATGATTAACTCTCCGGATGACGAGGAGGTTTTAGAGTGAACAATATTCACTATCTAGCCGAAAAGCCTGTAGTATCTCCATCTACTACTTTAAGCAAACCCATTGAACTCTATGTTTTCATGGATTTGTTATCTCGTGGTAGTTGGGAACTTCAGTCATTAATTCGTCAATTGCAGATAAGTTACGGTCAATACTTTTCACTTCGAATTGTTTTGAGCACTGAACTCAACTCTTTGAACACAGCTTGCCAACGTATTAATAGTTGTGAGTCTCATGAGGATCTTGTCGATGTTGCTCATCCTGTCCTTCCTTCAATTGCAGTAAAAGCTGCTGAACTACAAGGAAAAAAAGCAGGATATCGCTATATGATGAAACTTCAAGAATACGCTTTGATTGATACAAAGAATGTCTGCCAATGTAGTACATTACAAGAAATTGCTATCGAAACCGGCTTAGATATTGAAGAATTCCAATCTGACTTTCTTTCAATAGAAGCATCCCGTGCTTTCCAAAGTGATTTATGTATTACTCGTGAAATGGAAGTCGAAGAAGTACCGAGTTTTGTATTCTTCAATGAAAATATAGAAGATGCTGGATTAAAAGTTTCTGGTTCTTATTCCTATGAAGTTTATGAAAGAATTTTAGAAGAATTACTTGATGAAAAGTTGGTTTGTCAACAGCCACCTTCAGTAGAAGATCTATTCCATCGCTATCATACTTTAACAACTAAAGAAGTTGCTGCTATTTATAATATCTCTCTGAATACAGCCGAACGCGAACTTAAGAAAAAAATGCTCCAACAAAAACTTGATCGAGTAAACTGTGATGAATTATCGCTCTGGCGTTTAAAATAAATCATTAAATTCCAAGGTTGATATAGCTCAACCCAATAATTAAGGGAAATTGCACTATGCAATTTCCCTTTGGTGTTTTATATATCATAAACTATACGATATTAGAAGTTCTTCTTCTCACGTATAGTTACTATGTCATCTTTCGATAAAAAACAAAAGAAGCACCTCTACGGGAGATGCTTCTTTTCACAAAGGGGATGGGAGAAATGTTCACGTTCAAACAAAGGGGTGTATGTTTGTTTGTGATTTATTTCACATCTACACTTTAGCATGAATATACTCTTATATCAACGTTTCAAGCTTATATTCACAAAGTTGTCATATAGTAAGCGATTACAATGGAAATTCAATTTTTTTATGTATAAAATGTCATGTAATTGTCAATTAATATAAGTCATAGGTCGAACTACTTATTTCGAGACTCATATTTAAGCCACAACCTATGTGCCGAGGATGCATTGGTCCATCACGGAGCAGCATTATTATACATTGTAAATATTTAGTATAGAAGAAGGGGTGCCCACAAGTTTTCGACTTATGGAACACCCCTCATATAAATTTTCTTATTCAGCTAATAGTTTTTCAAGTTCATCTAGATTACGTTCAAATACTTTACAAGCTTCAACGATTGGAGAAGCAGATTCCATATCTACCCCAGCTGCTTTCAACACATTAATAGGATAATCCGAGCAACCAGCTTTTAAGAACTTATTAATATAACGTTCTACAGCTGTATTACCTTCAGAAAGGATTTGTGAACTTAGAGCAATTGCTGCGCTCTTACCTGTTGCGTATTGATATACATAATAATTGTAGTAGAAGTGAGGAATACGTGCCCATTCTAAGCCGATTTCATCGTCTACTACCATATCTTCGCCAAAGTATAGCTTATTTAAATCATAGTACACTTTAGTCATACTTTCAGCAGTAAGTGCTTCCCCTTTTTGATCCATCTCATGAATGATATGTTCAAACTCAGCAAACATTGTTTGACGAATAATTGTACCGCGGAATCCTTCCAACCAATGATTCAAAATGTAAATTCTTGTTTTAGGATCATCAATTGTTTTTAACAAATAATCATTTAATAACTCTTCGTTACAAGTAGAAGCTACTTCTGCAACAAAAATAGAATAATCGCCGTAGACAAACGGTTGGTTATTTCGAGTATAGTAACTGTGAACGCTATGTCCAAATTCATGAACAAGCGTGAAGAGATTATCTAAGTTATTTTGCCAGTTCAATAATATATATGGATTTGTACCATATGAACCTGATGAATAAGCGCCACTACGTTTTCCTTTACTTTCTAATACGTCTACCCAGCGGTCTTCAAGTGCCTTTTTAATAATCCCTACATAATCATCACCCATTACACTTAAAGCTTTTAACATATGACCTTTTGCTTCTTCATATGTCATATCAATTTTAGATTCTGGTACAAGTGGTGTATAAACATCCCACATATGCAATTCATCAACACCAAGAATTTTCTTGCGCAATGAAATATAACGATGCATTAAAGGTAAATATTGATGAATCGTTTCAATTAGTTGATCGTACACTTTTTCAGGAATACTATTTGCTGACATCGCAGCTTGACGAGCAGAATCATAATGACGGATACGAGCACTAACATTATGTGCTTTAACATTTCCTGATAGTGTAGCAGCAAATGTATTTTTGAAACTGCCATAAGTACCATACATTGCATGGAATGCTTCTTCACGTACAGAACGATCTTTACTTTCTAGGAAGTGAACATAGTTTCCGTGTGTTAATGGTACTTCGTTACCATCTTCGTCTTTAATATTTGGGAACTCTAAATCTGCATTATTTAACATACTAAATGTGTTAGATGAAGCACTTGTCACTTCTGACATTTGAGACAGTAATGCTTCTTGTTCAGCTGGTAATATGTGAGGTCGTTCTTTATTGATTTCTTCAATTTCTTGTTTATATAATTGAAGCTCTTCATTTTCTTTTAAGTAACTATCTATAACAGCTTCGTCTAATGATAAAATTTCAGGTGTTAAGAATGATAGACTTGTTGAGATTTGAGCATATAATGTTTGGGCACGGCTATCCATTGCTTGATAAGTAGAATTAGTTGTATCTTGGTCATTACGCATATGAGAATATGCATAGAGCTTGCCTAATTTAAGATATACATCGTCGCGGAAACGAAGTACTTTTAACAAAGCTTCCGCACCATCTTTGATCGTACCTTGAAAAGTAGCAGCTTCTTTACCTAGTTCGCTAATTTCTTTATAGGCTTTTTCCCATTCAGCATCTGTTTCGAAAATATCTTCTAATTTCCAAGTAAGTTCAGTTGGTACCTCCTCTCTTGTTAATACTTTTGTTTGTTGATTTTCAGCCATAATATGACCTCCCAAATTTAATTTGTTCCTATAAAATGAGTACTCTCATATTTTCTCAATTTTCTTAACGCTTTGCAAGAAATTGGTCATATAGAAGCTTTAATAGTATTTTTTCATTGAATTTACTTTGCATACATGTTATGCCTAAATTTCTTAGTATAAAATTGTAATTTTTAACTGATTGCTCAGCCTCATGATTCAAAAATAATGTAGGATATCTTTTACTAAATTCGTAAATCGTTCTCGTGGAAAGAAAAGTGAACTGTTCTCCCTTCTCTACTAGAAACATGAGCCAAAGTAATTGCCATTCTGCATCCACTACAGAAAAATGGATATTCTTTGCAACAGGGATTCCTATAAACAAAGGCAACTTTTCAGCTTGAATACGGAGAAAATAACATGCGCGTAAAAATGGATCCTGTACACCCTTTTTACTCAGCAATAACCGTCGGCTCAAAAATAGTTTTCTTTCTTGCTTCCATAATTGCCAATAGATTTGAAAATCAGATTCCGATAGTTGTTTCGCAGTTAAAAAAGGGAAATGTTGTGCATCTAATGATAAATGCTGTACGTTGCCTATAAAACGATATCCTCCAAGTGGGACTAAATGAGAAAAATAAACAAAAGACTCAGCTTCGGGATTAAAAGTCATCATATGTGCATCGTCTTGGGTATATGTGATAAACCGCTGTTTAAATGGGGAAATTTTAAGTAGTTGTATACCATTTCGATAAGGTTGTTTGTCTTTTGGGGTTTGTAAAATCCAAATAGGAATTATATCTTCTTTCAAATAGCCTTCTGTACGAGATTCCATTTTGGGGATAGGAATCGTACTACATTGAAACTCAACTGCATATTTCATGGCGTTATATTCAATTAGCAAATCTGGGCGTTGTGCTAATTCTTTTAAATAAGGTTCAAGTTGAACGTTCAAGTTCAGTTTTTGAAACTTTTCGTATAATAACTGCTTTCCTAATAAATGTGTAGTTGTTTCACCTTCTGAAAACAACCCTTTACACTTACTGTTCTTTTGATGAGCAAAATGTGGGATTACAACTTGTCCTATTCTCATCAGTAATGGCTCCTGACACTGCGGACAATAAAACTTCTCTCTCCTCCTCAATTCTATTAATTCGTCATATTCTATATTTCTAGTTAATGTGATCATCCGTTTTTGATCATTAATCGCTGTTAAAATATAATCACCCCCTCTATTAAATTTTATGAATAATCTCTCTATTTTGCAAACAAAGTGAAGATTCTATCAATAGTGTATAAGAATGCACTTTTTCGATTAAAAAAAGAAGCTATTTGAAAATGAATTAATCCATTTTCTAATAGCTTCTATTGTATTTATACTGCAGAAACTCATTGGTTATATTTGCATACCGATAAAAAAGTATTGTTATTCTTTTTACCAATTGAGTTCAATTTTTCATTTAAAAATATTTTCGGACATTTTCAAAGCAATTTTCTTCCATTATTACTTTTCCATACTCTTCTAATACATGGATTGTCTTATCCGCTTCATCTGCAAATTCTGAAATAACACTTAGATAATTCTCTAAATCTCCCATTAAACAATCTTCATCAAATTCGACATGCAAGTAAAACTTTCCGTCCATTTCATATAAAGAATTGTCAAAATCGGCCTCTTTCGGCATTCTGTAGGCTATATCAATAATATCATCAAATTGGTTTAGTTCGAACGTATAGCCATCGAAGATTTCATCTGATTCACCAAAAAATTCATTAAACTCATCTGGTTTTATGTCCACACCACTAAAGGCATTTTCAAAAAACTTTCTTTTATCTTCTAAATTTGAAGGCAGGTCTAGTAATCCATCCGAGTTCAATTTGGCAGTAGTGACTGTTAATTCAAGTCCGTTTTCTTTTGCTACAACTTGAATCCATAATGGACCGTCCATTTCAAAATCTATATCGTCATTAATCTCTTCCATCATTACCCAGAAGAGTTCTTCGCCTTTTTCTCGGTTATACCATATTTCATCTTTCGTGAAACCGCGTTCTTCAATGTCAAGATAAGAAATGAAGAGTTTTAGTGTATTCTCATTAATGCGTTCCATATCCATATTACACAACTCCCTCCGGTCACTACTTCTAAAAAAGATTTGTCTGTTAGCCAGATTCTTGAAGGTGTACCATATAAACAGCGTCTCTTACTATTGTATGACGAGATGACGAAAAATGAAAAGAATAAATCTTAGGAAATAACAATAGTATATGAAATATAATAGAGTATGTTGATAAAAGCTTCAGAAAAATTAATGTTACTTATTTCATATTACCATACTGCTATAAAATATAAGTTGACACAGAGGTAATTTTCTTCATCCTAAACATACTTTTCAGCTATGTTCAACTTCAAAATTGATCAGACTAAATAAAAAAGCTAAAACCCCAGCCTTTTCGGGAGCTCTAGCTTAGCTTGTACATATATTCTCCAACTATACGATTAGTTCACCATTTTTTGGGCTTCTTGTAATTGGTAAGCACGTACTTTCCTTGGTAAGAAACGTCTAATTTCATCCTCGTTATAACCAACTTGAAGACGTTTTTCATCTAAAATAATTGGACGACGCAATAGCCCTGGATTTTCTTGAATTAATTCATATAATTTTTGTAATGGAAGAGATTCTAAATCCACTTTTAGCTTTTGGAAAATTTTAGAACGAGTAGAGATAATTTCGTCTGTTCCATCTTCAGTCATTCGTAAGATTTCTTTAATTTCACTAATACTTAGAGGCTCAGCAAAAATGTTACGTTCTTTATAAGGAATCTCATGTTCTTCCAACCACGCTTTTGCTTTTCTACATGAAGTACAACTTGGTGATGTAAATAATGTAACCATCATATCAAACACACCCTTTCAAATAGTAAGTAATTATATAAACATTTATCTATTTTTAAATTAGAATTACTCTAATAAAGAAGTCTAACATCATTATACAACATATTTTCTCATTTGGATATACACAAAAAAGAAATAATTTCAATTGATTTATGTCTTTTATTTCTATAACAATAAGCATTTTATATTATTTATCAGGCTCAATTCTCACTTACAATATTACTATAGCCAAAAACATTAAACTTTAATCACTGAGAAAAAAATAAAATTATTCTCATTTAGAAACACGAAATTGAAAATAGATAATCTTCTAAATATACATACGATTCATTTCGAAAAAAGGTTTCATTTTTTTGATTTTTTATAATGTTTAGGTGGACAAATCAATTTAAAAAATGAAAAGAGGCTGAGACAAAAGAGCTTTAGCTAATTAAAAATCCGAACAATAATGTGAAATTCTATTTAGTGCTTCACATTTGTTCGGATTTTCTTTTTAATATTTTTAACCTTTAATAACTCATCGTAATATTATTTTCTGTGTTCCGTTCCAGATGGCGCTTTCCGCGGGCTTGGCTTCAATCTCCTCGTCACTAAAAACCGTGTGCTCCTGCATCGCTTCGCTAGCTTCGTCGCAGAAAATCCCTTTTGCAAAGACGAGGGCACTGAAAAAGTCCTTTCTGATTTTT
>NZ_ML122546.1:0-101491 GCF_003844195.1 Rummeliibacillus sp. TYF005 | reverse complement strand
CCTTTCTTTTGGTTATTTCGTCGTTGTTTTAACCTTAACAGAAACGGATTCTTTTTTCATTTATTTCATGCATAAATAATAAGCTCCTAACGCTGATAAATCAGCGTTAGGAGCTTATTTATAAAATTCTATGAATAATTCAGGTTCAACTTTAATTTACATAAAAGGACGGGATTATGAATGGGATTGATAAAGGCAGGAGTTGGCTCTGCAAAAGGCGTTTTAGAAGATCAATGGCGCGAATATTTTTACTGTGAAGGATTATCTAAAGAAATTTTAGTTACTAAAGGTGTTAAGCGTAAAACAAAACGCGGTTCAAACAAAGGTAACGATAACATCATCACAAATGGCTCTATTATCGCTATCAACGAAGGCCAATGCATGATGATTGTCGAACAAGGAAGAGTTGTTGAAGTTAGTTCAGAACCTGGTGAATATGTATATGATATTTCAACAGAGCCTACTGTATTCTATGAAGGGGATTTTAAAGAGAATATCCTCCAAACATTTAAAGAAATCGGTAAACGTTTTACATTTGGCGGAGAACCACCAAAAGATCAACGTATTTACTTTTTTAATACGAAGGAAATCATGGGTAACAAATACGGAACCCCTAGTCCAGTTCCTTTCCGCGTAATTGACCGCAATATCGGATTAGATATTGATATTTCTATAAGATGTCACGGAGAATATTCTTATCGAATTGTGAATCCGCTCCTTTTTTATAAAAACGTTTGCGGCAATATACAAGGTGAATATCACCGTGAAGAAATCGATAGTCAGTTAAAAACAGAGTTAATGACAGCTCTTCAACCAGCATTTGCGAAAATCTCTGCTTCAGGTGTACGTTATAGTGAAATTCCAGCACACACGATAGAATTAGCGTCAGCACTAAATGAAGTACTATCAAAAAAATGGCTAGAATCACGAGGAATTGCAGTTGGTACTTTTGGCATTAATTCTGTAAAGGCTTCAGAAGAAGATGAAGCGATGATTAAACAGCTCCAAAGGAATGCAGTATTCAGAAATCCTTCAATGGGCGCTGCACAACTAACAGGTGCTCAAGCAGAAGCGATGATGAAAGCTGCTGAAAATGAAAATGGGGCTCTAGGTGGTTTCATGGGGATGAACATGGCACAACAAGTTGGTGGCGGTAATGCTAGTCAACTTTATCAAATGGCTTCCCAACAAAACCAAACCACTCCGCAAACACCTCAAAATCAGCCATCTGTTGATACATGGAATTGTGCATGTGGTCAAAAGAACACGGGGAAATTCTGTTCGAACTGTGGTACAGCAAAACCGACTGCTGAAGGATGGCATTGTACTTGTGGCACTGTAAACAAAGGTAAATTCTGCTCTAATTGTGGTACAAAGAAACCGCAAGGAACACCGACCTATATTTGCGATAAATGTGGTTGGAAACCAGCTGACCCGACCAACCCACCAAAATTCTGCCCAGAATGTGGAGATCCATTTGATGACCAAGATAAGCAATAGGAGGGTAGAAGCATGTCCGAACAATTGAAAAAGGCAAAAATTGATTTTGATGCGGAATGTCCTTCGTGCGGAGCATCCATCGAGTTTAATCCGGAAAACGGTAAGCTAACATGCCCCTATTGTGGTCATGAAACAGAGATAGCAAAACCAGAAGACCAGAAAGAACAAGTTGCGCAAGAAATGGATTTTTATACAGCTGAAAAACGAGGGAATTTTGACTGGGGAGTTGAAAAGAAAACTGTTAGTTGTAGTGAATGTGGTTCAGAAACAGTTTATGATGCACTACAAGTAGCAGACACATGCCCTTATTGCGGTTCTCATCAAGTTATGGAAGCCTCAACGGTTAATACACTCGCACCAAATGGTGTTTGTACTTTTCAAATTACAGATAAGGAAGCAGGCGTAAACTTTCATAAGTGGTTAAAGAGAAGAATCTTTACACCACGTGCAGCAAAAATAAGTGCAAAACCAAATGCCTTTAAAGGAGTCTACCTACCCTATTGGACATTTGATACGAAAACAGGCTCTCATTATACGGCAAGTTATGGGATAGACCGAGTCATTAAAGAAAAAGATGGAGAAACGAGAATCGAAACCGATTGGTATATGACTTCAGGTTTTTACCAAGAATTTATAGACGATCAACTAGTCAGTGCATCAACACGTTATGACCATGATATGTTGCGAAAAATCGAACCATTTAACTTATTAGACAATAAATCCTATCAACCAGAATATGTATCTGGATTTTTAGCAGAGCGTTATAGTATAGGTTTACAAGATGGTTGGAATATTGCCCAACAAGACATTCATGACCATATTCGTTCCCAAATTGCATCTAAAGTTCGCTTTGAGTGTGGCGCAGACCATGTAAGGAATGTTCAATTTTCAACAACTTATGATAATATTACGTACAAATATCTTATGTTGCCTATTTGGCTATCATCTTTCCAATATAAAAGCAAAGTTTATCAGTTTATGGTAAATGGGCAAACGGGTAAAGTAGGCGGAAAAGCACCTATTTCACCAATACGTGTAGCCATTGCTGTGATACTTGTGGGTGTAATGATTGCGATTTTTGCTTATTTCTATGAGGACTCGGAACAAGCTTTAAATGTCATTACATCTATTATGAGCTATTAAATTATATAAAAAAGATAGTAAAAAGCCTCGTCGTAAAAAGACAAGGCTTTTTACTATTTATAGGTCACCGCAGTTCCGGTAGCAACGCACATGAACATTCCATCATAAATAGGAGAAGTTGAAACATCAACGTCTATTAATGCGTTTGCACCAATATTTCTCGCAAGCTGCTTCACCCCATCTAATGTCAATTGCTGTGTTTCTTTCATTTTAACTTCATAAGCAGTACAATGGCCGCCCATAACATCGGTTAAAGAGTTTAAAGATTCTCGAATAATATTAACTCCTATGATCGTTTCACTACTTAAAGTACTATGATAAGACTCAATTGTTTTACCTTCAATCGTATTCGAAAAAGAGACTAGCAAATGAATCATCTCCTTCATATGGAATAATTGTATTAGTTAATTGTATTTAACTTGATTAGAAAACATGAAAGCGATTTTTTAAACAGGGAGTTTCAAAAGTGAATACTAATGAAACATCTAATAAAATCATTCACAAATTTCATTCTATTGCATATATTAATATATAAGAATATAATTATATAGTAAATTAATTAAAAGAGGTGATATGATGAATCAGCTATTAATCATGGAAAAGCAATTAAAAGCAGTTAGTGATGCTAACCGATTAAAATTGTTAGCGAGTTTAAAGAACGGCGAGGTCTGTGTATGTGATTTAGTTGAAATCTTACAAGTTTCTCAGCCAGCTGTTAGCCAACAACTACGTAAATTAAAAGAGGCTGACATTATCTTAGAAAGAAAAAAAGGGACTTGGAAGCACTATAGATTAAATGATATTCAAGCACCTTATATCCAAACAATCATCGATGAGTTGGAGCCTATCTCAATACACAATTGTGCTTGTACTATTGAAGAAGGTGAGGTTTAACATGGAAAAACCATTAACAAAACAGTTATCATTTCTCGATCGTTATCTAACATTATGGATTTTCCTTGCAATGGGTTTAGGTATTTTACTAAGTATTATAGTTCCTGATTTTAAGGAAACATTAGATAAACTATCCGTCGGTACAACATCAATTCCGATTGCAATTGGCCTTATTGTTATGCTTTATCCGCCACTTGCTAAAGTGAAATATGAAGAAATGTGGAGAGTATTTAAAGATTGGAAGATATTATTACTTTCTTTATTACAGAACTGGCTTTTAGGGCCATTTTTAATGTTCTTCTTAGCCATTATTTTTCTACATAATTATCCAGAATATATGGCAGGGCTTATCTTGATTGGTTTAGCACGTTGTATTGCGATGGTTATCGTGTGGAATGATCTAGCAAGAGGAGATAGTGAATATGTAGCTGGCTTAGTTGCTTTTAACTCCGTGTTCCAAATTCTATTCTATTCAACTTTTGCTTACTTCTTCTTGAATGTGATGCCTGGTTGGTTTGGTATGGAAAACTTATCTGTTTCAATCTCTATGTGGGAAATCACCAAAAGTGTTCTGATTTATTTAGGCATTCCTTTTGCAGCAGGGATTCTCACACGTGTTATTGGGATTAAACTTAAGGGAAAAGATTGGTATCAAGAAAAATTTATCCCTAAAATATCTCCACTTACTCTAATTGCTTTGTTGTTTACAATCATCATGATGTTCTCATTAAAGGGAGATAAAATTGTTGCTCTACCATTAGACGTATTACGTATTGCAATCCCATTATTGATATACTTCTTAATTATGTTTATTGTTTCATTCTTTGCATCGAAAAAAGCGGGTGCAAGTTATCCAGTAACAGCAGCACTCTCTTTCACAGCTGCTAGTAACAACTTTGAATTAGCGATTGCTGTGGCCGTAGCTGTATTTGGTATTAATAGTGGCGAAGCATTCGCAGCAGTTATTGGACCATTAGTTGAAGTGCCTGTCTTAATAGCACTTGTAGGAGTGGCACTAAGATGGCAGAAGAAATACTTTAAAATTAGGTTGTAAAGGAATATTATTCTAGGAAGTTTCTGCTATCGGTAATCATATTAAAGAATAAGCTAAGATTTTTACATTCATATAAATTGCTTATGTAAGGAGCGGGAAAGATGAAAAAAATTGAAATCTATGACCCAGCAATGTGCTGTGATAGTGGTGTATGTGGACCATCTATTGATCCCGAATTATTGCGTGTTTCATTTATTGTAAAAAACCTTGAAAACAAAAACTATCCAATTACACGCCATAATCTATCAAGTGACCCACAAGCATTTGTCGACAACTCAGAAGTAAATGAAATGCTTACTTCTGTTGGAGTAAATGAGCTACCTTATGTATTTTTGGATGATAAGTTGATGATGACAAATCGTTATCCAACAAATGAAGAGGTTGCAAAATGGACTGGGTTAGAAATCTCAGAATTAACTAAAAAGCCGAAAGTACGATTATCTCTCCATACAAAAGGTGGCGGTCTATAATGGAACGCTTTACAAAATCACATTATCCTAAGTCCAAATATGTATTTTTTACTGGAAAAGGTGGTGTGGGTAAAACTTCTGTTGCAAGCAGCTTAGCTTATTCAGTTGCTAATGATCAAAAACGAGTTTTATTAATTAGTACTGACCCAGCCAGTAATTTACAAGATATTTTCAATCAGCCTTTAACGAATGAACCTTCCTTGATTCAAGGTACGACGTCGTTATATGCATTAAATTTAGATCCTGTGCAAGCTGCAAATGATTATAAGGAACAAGTAATAGCTCCTTATAGAGGGAAATTACCCGATGTAGCCATTCAATCTATGGAGGAGCAAATGTCAGGAGCCTGTACTGTTGAAATTGCAGCTTTCAATCAATTCTCAGCACTCTTAACAGATCAAAAGGTTCAAGAAGAATTTGACATCATTATTTTTGATACAGCCCCTACTGGTCACACGTTGCGCTTACTACAACTTCCAATGGCCTGGAGTGGATTTTTAGCTGATAATTCATCTGGAGCATCTTGTCTAGGACCTCTAGCTGGATTAGAAGGGAAAAAGCAAATGTACAAAAAGGCAGTTGACGTTTTATCAAATGCCGATCTAACTACATTAATACTTGTTACACGTCCTGATACTAATCCGTTAAAAGAGGCTGCAAGAGCATCAAAAGAACTTTCAGATATTGGAATTGAAAATCAACAGCTAATAATTAATGGATTACTAGAGGTTCCTGATTCAGAAGATGCTTATGCTAGTGCTTTCTATAAGCGTCAACGTTCAGCTATGGAAAATATGCCTGTAGAATTATCAAATTTACCTACCTATACCTTGCCGCTCGTTCCATACACCATTACATCATTAAATCGAATGGGTGCTTGGTTCAATAATATAGACATCAATGAAAGCTTACCTGATATTACAAGTGAGGATTATTCACCCCATTCATTATCGATTCATCAGTTAATCGAGGAGATTATGGAAGATTCGAAACGTATTATTTTTACAATGGGAAAAGGTGGCGTTGGTAAAACCACAGTCGCAACACTTGTCGCTTTAGGACTTGCAGAAAAAGGTGAGCGCGTTCATTTAACAACAACAGATCCTGCTGCACACATTAAGTGGGTATTAGGAGATAATAAGCCCTCAACATTAACGATTAGTAATATTGATCCGAACACAGTTTTAACATCTTATAAAAAAGAAGTATTACAAAAAGCAAGCGAATCAATGGATGAGGAGGGACTTGCCTTTGTTCGAGAAGATTTAGAATCTCCTTGTACAGAAGAAATTGCTGTATTTAGAGCCTTTGCTGAAGTTATTGAATCCCACCCCGATGAAATTATCGTAATAGATACGGCTCCTACTGGTCATACCTTGTTGTTACTTGATTCTACGGAGAGCTATCATAAGGAAATAAGTCGTACTTCAGGTGAGGTTCCAATTGCTATACAGCATTTGTTACCTACATTGAGAGATAAAGATAAGACATCGATACTTATTACAACATTACCTGAGGCAACACCTGTTTATGAAGCAGCTCGTTTACAAAATGATTTAAAACGTGCGGGATTAAATGTTTCCCATTGGATTGTCAACCAATCATTTATCAATATAAAGACAGTAAATCCTTTACTATCTCAAAAGGCAAAACATGAAGTTAAATGGTTAGAGAAAATCAATACTTTATCAAATAATCATACTGTCATAATCCCTTGGAGTCTTAAAGAACCAACAGGATTAGATGGATTACACACATTATTGGAGGAAAAATAAAATGAACATGACTGAAAATGCAAAACAATATATCTTAAGTGCGATGAAAGAAAATAATGCTGATACACTTCGCTTTTATGGAGTTGCTGGATGTTGTGGTATGAATCTAGCTGTTGGACTCGTGCCAGCTGAAGAAGGCGATCAAATCGAAAAAGTAAACGATGTTAATATTGCAATCATGCCTGAAATGGCCCAAGAGTTACAAAATGTAACGATTAATGTAGAAGAACAAGATGGAGAAATGGGTTTAGTATTAGAGGGCTACGCACCAAGTTGCGGTTGCTAAGGATATAAGATGACAGTTAATCATGCTAGCACATTATCGGTAGATTATTTTATACGTTATTTGGAGCTTGTGATGAATGCAAGGCAATTTTCTTTAAAAGAAGCAAGTCAATATATGACTGAACAATTTTTTCGAGGTAACCCTAATTTATATGGAGAAAACACCGCCTTACATTTTAAGAAAGCAATAGAGCAAATAGAAAAGAAGGGGTATTAAATGAAAGAAATTAAACTGTTTAATATAACAAAGCAATCATCTTGCTGTGGGGCAGAATCTACTACGACTTCATGTTGTTCATCAGAAACAGTAAATGAAACATCTTGCTGTTCTTCTCCTGAAGTTAAGATGACAGAAGCGACTAACCCAATACAATTTAATTTGGATTTACCAGTTGCTATTATCGGTGCTGGTCCTATTGGTCTTGCAGCAGCTGCAAATTTAGCAATACAAAAAGTACCATTTATCGTTTTAGAGTCAGGTCAACAAGTAGCTGAAAATATTCGTAAATGGCAACATGTCCATCTGTTTAGTCCTTGGCAATATGATATAGATAAAGCTGCACGTAAGTTATTAGAAGAAACAAATTGGAAATCGCCTCAAGATGATATTTTACCAACAGGTCAAGAATTAATAGATCAATATTTAAACCCATTAAGCGAACTACCTGTATTAAAAGAATCCATTCGTTACAATTCAAAAGTTGTATCTATTGCTCGTAAAGAAAACGACAAAATGAAATCATTAAATCGTGAAAAACAACCATTTGAAATCTATGTAGAACATGATCATGGTGTGGAGTTAGTAGAAGCTCGTGCGGTTATTGATGCAACAGGTACTTGGGGAAATCCCAATCCAGCTACATCCAATGGTGTTTGGCTTTCTTCTGAGAAAGAATGCCAAGATCATATTGAATATGGAATACCAAATGTTAAGGAAAATACAAATCACTATGCAAATAAGACAATTGCTGTAATTGGTAGTGGACATTCAGCTATTAATACATTATTAGAATTAGCCGAACTTCAAATCGAATATCCACAAACAAAATTACTATGGATTTTACGTAAAAAACAGGTTGCGGATGCTTTCGGAGGAGAAGAAAAAGATGCCTTAGAAGCTCGTGGTGCATTAGGTACTAAAATTCATTCATTAGTCGATTCAGGTAAGGTTAAAGTCTATACACCATTTTATACAATGCAAGTCAAAGCATTAAACGAACAATTGGAGCTTGTAGGACGTTATCATGATGAAATCATTTCTATAAAGGAAATTGATGAGTTAATCGTTAATACTGGTAATCGCCCGGACTTTTCAATTGAGCAAGAACTCCGATTATCTATTGACCCAGCTACAGAAAGCGTAGAAGCACTTGCACCACTCATTGATCCTAATGTTCACAGTTGTGGTACAGTCCGCCCTCACGGAGAAGCAATTCTTCGTCAACCTGAACAAGGATTGTATATTGTTGGGATGAAGAGTTATGGACGTGCACCTACTTTCTTAATGGCAACTGGGTATGAACAAGTACGCTCGATTACAGCTTATCTTGCAGGAGATATAGAAGCTTCAAAACGTGTCGAGCTTGATTTACCTGAAACTGGTGTATGTAGTACTAACCCAAATAATACAGGGGCATCATGTTGTTAAAGTAAATATGTAAATAGTTATGTTAAGTATCAAGTCGCTATATCAATACCAACAAAAAAGAGCTTGGGGCATCCAAGCTCTTTTTACTATACTGAAGTTACTCTAGGTCTAAAAATACACAAACTATTAAGAAATCAATTGAAAAATGGAGCAGTTAGTCTTTTAGTAATTTATTATTCCATCACATTTCTAGTAAACAATTGTTTATTTGTATGAACAATGATACTTATGATCGCAAACAATAGCCCCGAAATAACGAATACGACTCTAATCCCAAACAAATCTGCTATCATTCCCATAACAAGAGAACTCACGCCGAAAATCCCAGTTCCAATCGCACCTAATGATGTATAAACAGTTGCCAACCGTTCTTTTGAAACACTAGTTTGAATAACGGATTGTTGAGGAATATTCTTGATTTGCCCGAAAATACCTGTACAGAGCGCTAAAAGTAAGGCAATGATTGGACTACTATTTAGACCAAATAAGATGATGACGAAGAAACTGGCGAATGAACCGACAAATATAAAAGTTCCTAATCTCTTTTCAACAAAAGAGGAAAATTTAATACAATAAATACTCCCTAAAATCATACCTATAAAGAATGCTCCGTTGATAAATCCCCACCATTTCTCATCGACGTTCAAAGCATCATTGACAAACACATATAAAATGGCAGCAATCCAAACAGTTCCTGCAATAGTTTCGAGAAAGTCAGTCCAAGCAATCTTTCTTAATACAGGCGTATTAGATAAAGTTTTCCATCCTTCACTAATCTGTTCTAGAACCCCTTTTTGCTCAATTGGTTTATGATGTACACTTTCTAAAAGGCACATTAAGATACTTGCAATGACGAATAAACATCCAACTAACCAAACAAGTTGCTGAGAACTCATCACAAGTAGAAATAAGCTTCCTATGAACCACATAACTGCTTGTATAACCTGCGTTACAGTATCAGTCATTCCATTAGCTCGAATTAGATGTTCAGGTTTAACATAGTATGGGATTAATGTTTGTATAATCGGATTTGCGCAACCATCAAAAAAAGCAATCAATCCTATTATTATAAAGATTAAATAGTAATTAGATGCCGTAATATGCAGTAACAATATACCTAAAATAACAAGTAAAATCGTTTTTCCAATCTGCGAACAAGCCAACAACCATTTCAGATTTACTTTTCCAACTAGAATAGGTGTCAGTAGACTAGATATAAACATAGAAGTAGTAATCGTAAATGGTACAAGTGATGATGTAGTTGCAGAGCCCGTTAAAACAAAAATCGTACTTATAATACTAACCATATATAATACATCGCCTATATTAGCGATTGACTGACCTAAAAGTAATAAAGAAAAATTTCTATTAACTTTCATGGATATATCCCCCGATATTATTAATTCAATTCAAGAATAAGAGGGAATATTAAATTGGACTAATCATTAAAATTTAGCTCCTTTTCTAGCGGATAAATCTGGGGGATATAGATTTATCACAAATTGTTTAACCTTATCTTTTGTATCAATTAGTTTAATTAGATTACTTAATTCCATAAGCATTTTTGTTAAATAAGAAATCACTTCTTTAAATATAATATCACAAAATTAATAATTTTCTTATAATAAATGTTGCATCACAATTTTACCTTACTTAGATAAAACAGCAGTACATACTGAACGAAATAGGAGGATTTAAATGGGGGAGCATATTGAAATTAGAGAGATGTTAGATACAGATTGGCCAATGGTGAAGAAAATTTATGTAGAAGGAATTGCTACAGGAAATGCAACATTTCAGACTGAAGTACCAACTTTTGAAGAGTGGACTACATCACATCATCCTACATGTAGAATGGTTGCTGTAAACAAAAAGAATGTAGTTGGATGGATTGCCATAAGCCCAGTATCTAAGCGAGTTGTATATAAAGGTGTTGGAGAAGTTAGTATCTATGTGTCCACAAAAGTAAAAAACAAAGGAATAGGAACTTTATTACTTTTAAAATTGATAGAGGAAAGTGAAAAACACGGATTTTGGACTTTACAATCTTCAATTTTCAAAGAAAACATAGCAAGTATAAAATTGCATAAAAACCAAGGATTCCGAGAAGTGGGGTTTCGTGAAAAGATTGCGCAACATAATGGTATGTGGAGAGATGTTTTGTTATTAGAACGTAGAAGTAAAAAGGTCAATTGAGTTAAAAAAGATATTATGACGAACCATCTAGCTTTAGTTACGAATTCGATTCATTACATTAAAAATAAAAAACCACCCGCAACGAGGAGAGTGCGGGTGGCGATATCGAAAGTCATTGTCGAGGAGATCGAGTTCCTTTCATGACGTTCTGCTAGTGAGCATGTGCATTTTCATGCGCAATTTTAATCTCTTCTTCTAAATGGTGATGCTGTTCTGGACTATATTCTTTTTCCATTTTGGCAACGACAACTGTTGCAACTGAATTACCGATGATGTTCGTTATTGCACGAGCTTCAGACATGAAGCGGTCAACACCGATTAGTAAAGCAATACCTTCAACAGGAATCATTGGGAATGCAGCTAATGTTGCTGCCAACGTGATAAATCCTGAACCAGTTACCCCTGCAGCACCTTTAGAGGTAATCATTAAAATCCCTAATAAGTAGATTTGTTGCCATAGGGATAGGTCAACATTGTAAGCTTGTGCGATAAACATAGCAGCCATTGATAAGTAAATAGATGTACCATCTAAGTTGAAAGAATATCCGGTCGGAACAACTAGTCCAACTACTTGTTTTGAACAGCCGAATTTTTCAAGCTTCTTCATAATTAATGGTAAGGCTGATTCCGAAGAAGATGTTCCTAATACTAGGAACAATTCATCTTTAATATAATTGATGAATTTTAAAATATTAAAGCCAAAGAATTTTGCGATTAAACCAAGTACCACGATAACAAAAAGTGCCATTGTCGTATAGACACCAAGCATTAGTTTACCTAGAGACCATAATGATGATAACCCGAAGTTACCAATTGTAAATGACATAGCGCCAAATGCACCGATAGGAGAAAGCTTCATAACCATATTAATGATTTTAAAGAAGATTTCTGAAACTTGTTCGCAAAGTTTAATCACTGGTTTTACTGGTTCACCAATTGATGCAGCGGCTACCCCAAATAGAATTGCGCAGAATAGTACTGGCAATAATTCGCCGTTTGCAAGAGATCCAAAAAAGTTATCTGGAATAATGTTTGTGATAAATGCTACAAAACCATGATTTGATTCGGCAGCTTGTTTAGTGAACTGAGTAACTGCACCAGCATTAGCTGAAGATGTATCTAAACCCCTACCTGGTTGAATAATGTGAACAACAACTAAACCGATTGCTAATGCAATGGAAGAAACTATTTCAAAATAGATCAGTGCTTTCCCACCGATTGTGCCAACTTTCTTCAAATTCCCCATGCCACCGATTCCGGTAACAACTGTTAAGAAAATAATTGGAGCGATTAACATTTTGATTAATTTAATGAAAATGTCCGCTAATACTTTTAGTTGAGCAGCGAAGCTAGGGAATAATACACCAACAATAATCCCTAAAATAATTGCACAAATAACTTGTACGGTTAAGTTTTTAAAATTAATTCTCATATCCATTCCTTCTTTGTGTGTGATGTGTTTCTTCGTTGTTATCGCTTACAAAATTATCATACTCCTATAATTCTCAAATCTATTATTATGGTTATAAAACTCTTTTTGGTCATTTTGGTCTTAAAAGTTATATAGGCTTTAAATTGTCGAGTAAATTCAGTCATATCAAGCTATAAGAAAAAGCCGAGAATAAATTCCCGACTTAAAAATTTTTTCATTATTTAATCAATTAAACTCATTTTGTACTAAAACAGTATACTTAATGATTTAGCTCTGTTTGAATTTCTTTTAAAAATGTTGCGCCAACATGATTTTTATACAGCGAATAAAGTGGCTTGAATTTAAGCTTCCATTTATTTTGTTCTGCAACAGACAATGTATTTATTTTAATATGATCTTGTTTTTTCAACTTTTCTAAATCATTCGAGTTCATTTCTTTCGCCATTTGAAAATTCCACTCAGTTGCTTCTTTCATCGCACTCAGCACATCTTCTTGAAGCTTTTGGGGAAGACTGTTCCAAAAGTCTTCATTCATTAAAACTGAATAACCTAATAAGCCATGATTCGTTAATGTAATGTTATTTTGGACTTTATAAAATCCTTTCGAATAAATATTCGATAACGTATTTTCTTGTGCATCAATTTCATGGTTTTCAATTTCCGTATATAATTCATCAAATGATGTATTCACTGATTTTGCACCAAGTAATTCAAATTGCGTTTGTAATACTTTACTTGGCATAGCACGTACTTTTATATTCTTAAAATCTTCTAATCTTACTAAAGGCTTTTCTTCCGAAATCATTTGTTTAAAGCCATTGTTCCAAAATGCTAATCCTTTTATATTTACGTGATTCAACTGGTTAAGTAATTGTTCGCCTATACGCCCATTTAATACGTTTTCTACCTCTTCATCCGTATGGAATAAGTAAGGTAAGTCTAATACTTCCCAAGAAGGAATCGTTTTTGTCATCTTAGAAAAGGTAGGAGCAATCATTTGAACATCATTATTCTGTAATGCTTTTAACTCATTATTATCATTATAAAGCATGCCATTAGGATAAATAACGACATGTATTCGTCCATTCGATTTTTGCTCTAAAAGCTCAGCAAATTTAATAGCTGCTTGACCTTTCGGCGTATCCTCTGCCACTACATGGCTAAAATTGATCACGATTTGCTTATTTAAGCCTTGTTGTTCTTCATCCACCGGTAACGTTGAATTTTGCCAAAATTGCTGACTATAACCGATATAGCTAAGAAGCAGCACAATTGTTAAAATGGCGGTTGTTATATAAACTTTCATGCAATCACCAACATTCTGACATTTTCTTTCTATTCTAACATAATTGCAAATGTTACAATATTTATATACTAACAGATTGGAGGACGAGCGGTGAAACGAAAGCAACATCTGTCTATGAACGGCAAAATTATGTCGCTCACCTTCTTCATCATTGTGTTTTCATTTTTAGTTGCAGGGATATTTGTAATTGGGAATATTTTATCCACTAAAGAAAAGGAACTTGGAAATCAAGCTATGCTGATTGCTAGAACAGTCGCAAAGCTTCCAGAAATCCAACATGAATTACTATCAGATAAAAAGCCTCAAGAACAAGCAAAAACCATTAATGAAACAATTGAAGGCATTCGTATTATAAACAAAGCAGATTATATTGTTGTGCTAAATATGGACCATATTCGTTTGTCACACCCTGTTAAAGATTTAATAGGCAAAAAGTCAAAAACAAACGATGAAAATGCAGCTTTTACCGAGCATTATTATTTGTCAAAGGCAAAAGGTGAGGTAGGTACGACAATTCGAGCTTTTGTCCCGATTATGGATGCTAAACACAAGCAAATAGGTGTCGTCATTGTAGGGTACAACTTACCAAGTATTTTCGAAATTTTGTATGGGATTCGAAAAGAAATTTTAGTTGCTACATTATTGTCCCTCCTATTTGGTGCATGGGGCGCATGGATACTTGGACGTAATATGAAGAAGCAAATGTTTGATCTAGAGCCACATGAAATTGCGAAAATGTATACAGAACGGACAGAAACGTTCAACGCTATGCATGAAGGAATCATTACGATTGATAATGATTTCACAGTAACTATTTTCAACACAAAGGCAAAACAAATTTTAGGGGTTACAGAAGACAACTTAGTTGGTAAGAAAATATATGATATTTTACCTGATACTCGGCTGCCTGAAATTCTTGATTATAATATCCCTATCTATAACAAAGAGCTCTTGATCAATCAGCATACGATTATGAGTAACCGGGTACCAATTGAAGTTGACGGCAAAACGGTAGGTGCAATTGCAATCTTCCAAGACCGTACAGAAGTAAAGAAGTTAGCGGAAGAGCTTACAGGCGTGAAAGAATTTGTACAAGCTTTACGTATTCAAAATCACGAGCATAAAAATAAGATTCATACAATCGCTGGACTCTTGCAATTAGGTCATTATCAACAGGCGCTTAACTATATTGAAGAAGTAAAAGATAAACAAGAAGAAATAGCAAACTTCTTAAATGATCGTATTAAAAACCAAAATATATCCGGTTTGTTGTTAAGTAAGATCAATCACGGGAAAGAATTAGGAATTAGCGTTGAAATTGATATGAATAGTCAACTAACTTATTTACCGGAGCAGTTAGATTTTAATGATTTTGTTGTTATTATCGGGAACTTAATTGAAAATGCTTTTGATGCATTGCAATTAGCTAAAAAAGACGAAAAGAAAGTAATGATTAGTATCGATCAGGATGATGAAACTTTATCCGTTTTAGTGGAAGATAACGGTGTCGGTATGTCACAAGAAGTAATTGAACGTATCTTTGATAACGGTTATACAACAAAAAGAAATGAGAATCACGGTATTGGCCTTTATTTAATACAAGATATCGTAAAAAAATTTGACGGTACGATAGACGTTACAAGTACACCTGGAGAAGGAACAAGTATTTATGTTACATTTTATGTATAAGAGGGGTTGAAAGGATGGACCTAATACAAGTTTTACTAGTAGAAGACGATCCGATGGTAAGACAAGTTAATCGTCAATTTATCGAACAAGTACCTGGTTATCATTTAATAGGTACGGCTAAAAATGGTGTAGAAGGCATTCAACAAATCAAACAACTTAAACCAGATCTTGTTTTTATGGATATTTTTATGCCAGAACAAGATGGTATTGAAACGTTAACAAAGATTCGTGAAAAAGGGTTAAAAGTGGATGTTATTGCTGTTACAGCAGCAAATGATATGAAGACAATTCGAAAAATGCTTCAATTAGGTGTGTTTGATTATATTATGAAGCCATTTTCGTTTGAACGAATGGAGCATACATTACAAAATTATCGTCAGTTTAAAACGAAAATCGATGGAAAGAGTGAGATGACTCAATCAGAGTTGGACCTCCTCCTTCATCATCAACAAAAGCCACATCAAACTGATACAAAACTACCTAAAGGACTTAATGCTGCTACTCTAGAGAAGATTGTCACTTATATTGGTACACAGGAGCAGTCTGTCTCAGCAGAAGAGGTAGCAAATGGTGTTGGGCTTGCGCGTGTGACTGCTCGTAGATATTTAGATTATCTTGAAAAGCAAAACAAAGTGAAGATTGACATTCAATACGGTGGTGTAGGACGTCCGGTCAATCAATATCGCTTAATTTATTAACATTAAATAGATAGGGGAGAGCGTATGGGAGAAGTGAGAGAAGTAAAAGTAGTTCCTTATGATTTCAATTGGCCAATTCTTTTTAGCGAAGAAGCAGAAAGTCTTGAACAAATACTAGTAGATGAAGTTATCGCTATTCATCATATAGGTAGTACATCAATTCCGTATATGTTTGCTAAGCCTATTATAGATGTACTCGTTGAAGTGAAAGATATTCAGAAAATAGACTCATATAATGAACAACTAACAAATAACGGTTATATTCCAAAAGGCGAAAACGGAATTCCAGGTAGGCGCTATTTGATCAAAGGAACCCTTCTCCATCGCTCACACCATATACATATGTTTCAAACAGGTGATCAGGAAATCGAACGGCATTTAACTTTTCGTGATTATTTAAAAACACATCCTGTCGAAGCAAATCAATATGCGGTGTTAAAGCAAACATTAGCTCAGCAATACCCAACGAATATTGAAGAATATATTAAAGGAAAGCATGACCTCATACAAGAGATAGATCAAAGGGCTAAAGCTTGGAAAGAAGCCTGTAGAGGAACTATTTAGCCTAAGAGGTTTTAATAACTTAATGGAGGGGGATATAGATTGATCAAAAAGATTAACATTAAGAATCTAGAAAGCGCTGAACGTGTTTTGAGTGTTCAATTTCCATCTTATAGGATAGAAGCAGCGTTACTAGATAATTATGAAATACCTCCTTTGAAAGATACTGTTGCGTCATTACATAATTGTGATGAAACATTCTTTGGATATTTTATAGATGAAGAGTTGTGTGGCGTAATATCGGTGAAACTTGAGGAAGATATAGTAGATATCCATCGTTTATTTGTTCATCCTAATCATTTGAGAAAAGGAATTGCAAAAAAACTTCTATACTTTCTTCAGGAAGAATTTCATGATGCAAAAAAAATGATTGTAACAACTGGCTCCAAAAATTCACCAGCCATAGAATTTTATCAAAAGAATGGTTTTACAATGTTAATAGAATTAACAGTTGAAGAGAATTTATCTTTGACCTTATTCGAAAAAAATATGAACTAAAAAAGAGAGCATTAAGCAAATTGCTCTCTTTTTTTTACATAATATAACCCATGATACATGATGAAAATACCTAGAAAAATAATAATTGCAATCCAAATCGACATTTGCCAAGGTAAAAGGTATGCACCTAAGATCAATGAAGCGTTACTCAGCAAGGTAGCTCCGTTAAAGCTTAAGCTAGAAAACGCTAAGTAGGAACCTCTTTGGTCTTCTGGAATGCAATTTGCTTGTTCTGTGTTAAAAACAGGTGAATACAATAGTTCTCCAAGTGTAGCGATAAATCCTAATAAGATTAGAACAAAAAAGTTATTAGCGGAAGTTATTAAACTATAGCCAATACCATATAAGATTAACCCTATTAAGAGTATTTTCTTATTGGATAATGATTTAGTCAAATTTGCTATTAAGAAAGTAAAACAAACAACTAATAACGTATTTTCAACGTTTAAAATACTATACATCCGTACCCCTTCAATTTCAAAATTGAATATTGAAATGGTATCAAATGTTTCTTTAAGGCGTACGCTTATATAACTACTAAGAGAACGTTCAGCAGTAAATACAAACATAAACCCTAACACTAACTGTACAAAACGTTTATCCATTAATGCGGTTTGATAGCTTTGTAATAAGTCAATAAACATATTGTCATTGGTTTTCTTTCTTACTGATACTTGTTCATCTTCTAACCAGATAAAATATGCTACTGAAATACCATAAGTAATAATGGTTAAAATAGCGAATAATAAAATTTGATGATTGATGTATAGTAACCCGCCTAAAATTGCTCCAAGACTGATAGACAAATTCGTTAACCAATACTCTAATGTATAAATAGCTTTTCTATTTTTAGGCGTTGATGAATCCAATATGATAGCTTCTAAAGCAGGGCGTCCTAAATTGTTTGAGAAGATAAATAGCAAGTAAATGACTGCAAATAAGTAAATCGGTCTATGTTCAGGAATAAGACATAACGTCATGATTAATAGAAATGTAGGCGCAATTGTAGATGTCCAATAGAGAAGATGCTTTCGTTTAAAGCGATCTGCTAAATAACCTCCAATAATCCCAGAAATAAAACTTACAGCCACAGAGATTACTAATATAATTCCTGCATAAATTTTATTTTTCTCTTGTGTAAAAAACAACGCCATGAACGGCATCACAGAGTTTGAAGCCATTCGATTGAAAAATGATGTGATTAATCGTAATTTAATATTTTGTGGTAATTGAAAAATATTCATGTTGTTCACCTCTCTCTTTTCAATAATAGTAAACTAGACTTATAATGTTAAAAATAGACAATATAGAAAATGATGTCTAGTTTTGAAAGGGTGAGAGAATGGATAGTATGCTTTTAAAGCTTTATCAAAACGTTAAGACAGGGGAATGTAAGCAACAACAAGTTGCTAATGTACTAGGACTATCACTTAAACAAACAACGCGTTTGTTACGGAAATGGCAAGATAATGGTTGGATAAGATACATACCTGGTAAAGGAAGAGGGAATAGCTCATATATTGAATGGCTAAAACCAGTTGAAACGATTTATCTTAAAGAGGCAATCAGATTGGTGGAAGAGGAATCTGTAGAAAATGCAGCGAAATTACTAACGTTTGATTGGTCTCCTTCAAGTAAGGAGCGGTTAACGACTCTATTTCAAACAAAAATTGGATTTATACAAGATGAAAACGATAGCCTTATCATTCCGTTACGTTTTCGATTTATCTCATTTCATCCTTTAGAGGCAATAGATGTATATAGCGCTAATATGGTCACTACACTTTATGATCGTCTTATTAATGTTGACGAAGCAGGGGACTTTACTCCAGGGATTGCGCATAGTTGGGAATGTTTAGAAGGGAAATTTCGTATTTATCTAAGAAAAGGTGTTCGTTTTCATGATGGCTCGCTGTTAACAGCTTCAGATGTTGTATCGTGTTTAGAAAAGCTTAGAAGGCATCCTAGACATGTTGACATTTGGGAACCTGTTTATCGTATTTATTCGCCAGCACCTTATGTAGTAGATTTTGATCTTCATTCATTTGCAGATTATATGCTGCCTCTATTAAGTAATACATATGCAAGTATCTATAAAGCGTACGAAGGAAATTTAATTGGAACAGGTCCTTTTTATCTTGTTGAAGATAATGAAACAAGAACGCTTATAAAGGCATTTGATACTTATTATAAAGAACGTCCACTACTTGATAGAATTGAGTTTATTCAAGTACCTACAGATTTTGAAATCATCTATCATACTTCTCAAACAGATGAAGCAGATGAGTTGTTTGAAGTGAAAAGTGATTCTGGATTTGGTGTAGTTGTTATGAATTATTGTCATGAATCTCCGCTTGAAAATCCAGATTTACGTCATTATATCCATCAAATCATTGCAAAATATCGTCATGAAATAGCTTCACATGAAAGTTTTAAAGGCTCTTATTATCCAAATGCAGAAGGGTTTCAGTTGGGGAATAGGGAAGCGTTTAACATTCCTCTCATAAAAGAAAAACCTCGTATATATAGACCACTTAAAATGCAAGTAGTTAACTATACGAAGGAAATGTCATATTGGTTGAAAGAGAAAATAGAAGCAGCTGGTATTCAGATAGAGATTGTTCATAAAACGTTTAATGATGCCCTCTATGGGAATTTAAAAGATATTGAAGCGGATATTACTATATTCGGTGAAGTATATGAAGTGAATCCACAATATTCGTTCTTTCATCTAGTAAAGGGATTAGATTATTTAATTTCAGAAGCATTTTCTGTCGATTCTGATATAAAGGAATTATCCTCAAACTATAAATGTACATCGATTGCAAATTGGACGGAATTAAATCATCAAATTGAAAAAATGTTAATCGAAAAATCGATTCTAATTCCACTTTACTATTCAAAAAGAATGATACCGTTTACTACAGATCTTCAAAATATTTCTATAAAAAGCTTTGGTTATGTAGACTTCTCAAGTTTATGGTTGAAACCACATATTCTTTGAATGGCTTTAGCAAAGAGGACTAACTTATATAAAAATAACCATCATACCGATAATATGATGGTTATTTTTATAGTATTCTTTCAGCAGATTTAGTTTTTAAATACTCCAAAAATGTTTGGACATCTTTCTTGGATTTTAATATGATAATTTGTTTATTTTCAGGCAAGTCATGAAGCTTTCTTAAAATATCAGGTCTTTTCATCTTAGGATAATTCCATATCCATCTTAAAAAATCAAAATCAAATTGTTCTATTTATATCAAGAAAGATGATTGTATCTGCTGCATCCATCCTAATATCCAATGTCCCTCCATAATTTCCATCAATAAGCCATTCATCTTTTTTGACTAGATCTGTTTGAATGCTTATTTGTTCTTCCTTTGAAACGCCTTCCCAATTAGGTTTCCAAAATATCGCATCTAGATGGTATACCTGTATGTTTAAAATATTGCCTAACTGTCTAGCTAATGTAGATTTTCCTGAACCTCCTGAACCGATAAGCATAATCTTTTTCATAAAAGTCTCCTTATGAATAACTATTGTTGAAGTAGTACGATTACATTATAAACCTAACAGATAATAACTTTTATTGTAATTTTAATAAAATGTAAAGAAATTGAAATGAAACTTAATTCTAATGAAAAAATGTGGCGTATTTTTAAATAATTTGAAAAATTTGTATCACTGATGTTTATTAATCATATAAATAAGGGAATAGTGTGTAGTAGAAATAGAGGATAGGAAAGGGGGATCAGTATTGTTTTTGGTTTATATCGTACTGATTTTATCTACATGCTTAATCCCGTTAGTATTAATCGATATGAGAATAAAAGTATCAGAGAAACAATTTGAAAAAGCCATAAAAAATTTAGAATCGATGGATGATAATGTAAGTATTAATATTCAAAAAACTATACAGAATTCGTATCAAATAACAGAATTAAAAACGATGATAATACACATATATAAAACCATGAAATGGAAGATTCGAAGTGGATATACAAGGATAAAGACGCACAAGAATAACGAAAAGACATAATTAATATACGGAGCATTTGGTGTGAAATCCATTTGATAAAGATTAATTATCAAACAAATAAATAATACGGTGAAAAACTTCAGTATATAAAAATGCTGAAGTTTTTATTTTGTTTAAAAACTTAAAATATCTCACTATTTCAAGTATACTTTTGGAATGAAACGCAACTTCCTAGAATTTATATTATGACCGGGGCGTAGTTTAGAATAGCGATAAACACTATTCTATTCTGAATCTATGACGGCTTTTTTTCACTTCTTCCAGATCAATGTATTTTACACTATATTCAATTACATCGTTTATAAATAAATGATGTTTTTTCGCAAATATTTTAATCTGTTCAAGTAATTCTGAATCGTATGTAGTTTTATATTGTACACGATCTTTAGGACGGCACTTTTTATCGAATGTAATAGTATCTAGCTCTATTAGATTTTTTAGCCCAGATTCCAATAAATAATTTACATGGGTGTCATTTTCAACAGCAATCTTATCTAATTGATTTAATAATGATTTACTAATATTTGTTCTAAATTTTACTCTTGCTGTATCAATTGATTGATACAATTTACCGTTTATATTTTTCCACATTGCATTCAGTCCTTATTTTAAATTTTATGCTTTAGCATAAGCGCTTTTTTATTTGAAATATAGTGTTCTGGTACATTATTATAAATAATTTCGGCTAGTCTTGGTAAAGTATTTTTTCCTTTCACCCATACTCGGAAAATTTTACGACTAGCTTGAGTCATTTCGATTGTAATTTCAGATCGTAAACCCCAATTTTGAAATACTGATAATAAACCATCTGCAAATTGTTCACTAGCAGTCGTTATATTCATTACATAACCTCTTTTTTGAACCCACCCATCACCATCTATTACTCCTCTAATAAATGATGGTAAAAACTCTTCTGGAACTTCCGGAAACGGTACAGTTAACGACTTTTTAGATGTAATTCCTAAGTTCTGAAGATCATTTTTAATGATTTTTGAATTGATCAATAAAGTTGGCACAGTTCTTGTTGGACCTGTTGGTGCAAGAACATAATCTGCATCCATATAATTAGCGATTTCTTTTAATATCGTTTCATCTTTTTGTGAAAAAGATATTGTTTGCGTACCTTTGTGTACACATCCATCTGTGATAAACATCCCTAAAACCCAAGCCATCTCATGTGTCCAATCTTTAAAGAAATGCTCATTTACTTTATGTTTTCTTGGTACACCATTTAATTTTATTCCATGTTTATTGATCACATTTCGAATAGCACGATTCGTTAAGCCGATAATAGACGATAATTCTTTGTCCGAAAGTCCACTTTTATACAAACAAATAATATCTTCATCTGTAATACCAGGTTTTCTAGGCATAGCTATCCCCTTTCTTTCCATAGATAATTAGTGATTTTCTACTTGAGATACACTAAATACTTCTTTATTTATATAATGCGAACTAACGTTCTGTTGGTCAAGAAAAGTGCTAATTTCATCTTCTTACTTCAATATTACATCTTCATTGTCTACTTACATAGTCAATATAACGCTAAAAACTACTTATCTAGGTTAAAAATAATAAAAAAGTTGCTGCCCGCAAAATACAGACAGCAACTTCAAGTACCTATGATTTAAAAATAAAGAGATTTATTAAATTTAAGACACTTGTATTTCAACCTTTTTCGGTTTCGGTGTAAACCAAGCTAAAACAAATGTGATACAAGCAAGTATAAACAAGTAGAAATATGTCTCGCCGGCTGCTGTTGCTAGTGGTGATGTTGTTGATACTTTCATTGCGTGTGTTAACTGTGTTGAGTAAATTGTGACAATGACAGCAGTACCGACTGCACCGGCTAACTGGCGTACTGTATTGTTTACTGCTGAACCATGCGACGCTAATTCGCGTGGCAATGCGTTGAGAGCCGCTGTATTAAGTGGCATGGTGATAACCTGAAACAATCACAAAGCAAATTCATTTAATGTATCGTAGCAATTAATTCTAATAAAAGCCCAGTAAAATATTACTTTTAAGCGGTAGGGTATTCTTAATTTAATCGTTCGTGTTTAAGCTATTTCGAATTTTATCCAGCCGATGGTGAAATCGCATTTTTTAGCAATTAATATGAATGATTACTTGCATTAATAGTCGATTGTTCGTGTTTATACTTTGAATATTGTAAGCTAATTTTTAATCAAGAATGATACATACCACTTACTTCAAAAACTACTTAACTAGAATAAAGACAATAAAAAAGTTGCTATCTGCAATCGACAGACAGCAACTTTAGGTAAATGTATGTTTACAATCCCCTACACTTTTACACTACTTGCTTTTCTACCATGTACAAAATAATAAGCAGGAATTAATAAGAAGATGGCTATAGCTAAAATAATGTACATCGTATGAAAACCAAATTGTTCAACAATTAAGCCAATAACATAAGCTCCGATTCCCATACCGGCATCCATGCAAACGAAAAACGTTGAAATGGCTAATCCTAAGCGATGTGGTGGTGATACTTTTACACAATTGTTTGCATACTAGACATTAATGTTCCGTACCCTAAAGCTAAAAATACGCCCGCCAGTAAAAGAATAAAACCATTGTTCGCAAAAGCAATTAATAATAAGCTACTCGCAAACAATACAAAAGAAGGATAAACAACGATATTTTCACCTTTTTTGTCAAACAATTTTCCAGCAATCGGACGAGCTATAAATAAGAATATAGCGTAAACGACAAAGAAAAAAGAAGCAGCTTTTGTTAAATTGATCTCAATAGCATACGAATTAATAAAAGAAATAATACTTGAATAAGTAATACCACTTATGAACATAAGCAATGAAATCGGAAGAGCTTTTTTCTCAAAGAAATCTTTCAATTTAAAGCCCTTTTTCAAATTCTCTTTTTGTTCCGGTGTTAAATCAACCTCTGTTATTTTACCTAATGCTGTTGATACCAATGCTAGGATACTGAAAGTTATACAATAAGCGAACATCGTGTTATAACTAAAATTATTCGTAATATACAACGCTAAAAAGGGACCAATAGCTGTTGCAGCTGCCGTGCTTAATGAAAAATACCCCGTACCTTCGCCTCTTTTATCATCTGGTAGTCTTGCCATAGATACAGTTACCAAAATAGTCGTCGAAATACCAAATGCAATCCCATGTAAAAATCGAATAACCATTAAGAAACCAATGCTTGTAACAAATAAATATGTAATCGAAGCAATTAAAAATAACGTTAATCCACTATACAATAATTTTTTACGCCCTATTACATCAAGAAATCTTCCTGCAAACAATCGTGCAAATAACGCCCCCACAACAAAGATACTTGCGGCTAATCCAGCGCTACTCTCTGATGCTTTAAATTGCTGCATCGCATATACAGCCATCGATGTCATTAATAAGTAAAAGCTTAAAGCAACTAAGAAATTAGATGCTAATAAAAATATAAAATCCTTTGTCCAAATTTTTCCCTTTTCCACGTTAATTATCTCCATTTCTAGCAAAGTCAATCAATCCCAAAGCAATAATGCTCGGTTATCTTCTTTCGTATTTGAAAAACTAACTACATTTTCATTTTTCATAATCAAGTATACACCAATATTTTTAAACACTTCTATGACGAAAAAATTTTAGCTTTTAATATAACTCAACATGAAAATTGGTTAAAGTACCGTCAGAATAACAGCAATACCGTTTAAAACACTATGAATAATCATCGCAGGTATTATAGAACCTGATTTTTCATAAGTCCATGCAAATACTAAGCCTGAGATAAAGTTCACTGGTAGCGTGTTATACGTTGGAATATGAACGATTGTAAAAATGAGCGAGCTAAATAGTATTCCGCTTCTAACTCCCCATCTTAACTTCATCCATTTATAAAGAAAGCCCCGATAGAAAATTTCCTCGTAAATAGGTGAAATAATGGCTGCTGATATAAATGCAATGCTAAATGTAAACCAAGTGATATTTCTTTGTAATGACTCAGTCTTCGTATTTTCAACACCTATATGGAATAGGTACATCAACATTAAAATCATGCAATTAGTAACTATTAAAATGAATATCCAATAAATGATAGATTTCCAATAGCTTTTAGTAAACCGACATAGGCCTATTTCAAACCATTTCAAATGATGTGGCTTGAGCGCAATAAAATATACACCTAGAGTAAATACAATCGCCATTAGAAAACCAGTAGCTGTGCCCGAATAAAGTCTATCCTGGAATATCCGCAGTAAAAAACCATGTAATAAATATTCGATGAAGAATGGTACAAAAACCAGCGTTAGCAAAAGTAATAAAGTAAATTCCTTATAAGTCCATTTCGAAGATGCAGTACTATCTTTCTTCATTCTTAAATTCCCCCTGAAAAATAAAGTATGTTACATTTAGAATAAATGGTGACGTTACGTAACCTACAAGCGTTATTTTAAGGAGGATGGATTCAATGACGTATTTTTCTACAGGAGAGGTATCGAAAAAGCTAAATATATCCTTACGTACACTGCGATATTATGATGAAATTGATCTAGTAAAGCCTACTTTAAAAGAGAATAATGGGAAGCGATACTATTCAACTGATGATCTACTGCTTCTAGAAAAGATTTTGCTACTAAAATCCGCTTCTATATCTTTAGAAGATATCAAAAAAATAATGAACCAAGTTACGATTCAAACAACACTATACATACATAAAACGCAGCTTGAAGATAAAATCAAACACTTGCAACAATCCTTGAATCATACAAATACGCTAGTGAATATGTTGAAACTGGATGATGATATTCACTGGGAGCAATTATTGCCGCTCCTTTCAGAAGAAAACCAATCTTTGAAACTGCAAAGGAAAAATGAAGTATTGAATAAATTATTCAATAAAGAAGAACAAGAGGCTTTAAAGAAGCAACTTCCGAAAATGGAGAGTAATTCAGATCATCTATTGAAGTGGCTTAATCTAGCAAAGCGAATTGAGTTATGTATAGAGGATGGGAAAACGTTTGATTCCCCGGAAGGTCAATTGATCGCACACGATACATTACTGTTATCCAACGAAATGTTTAATGGCGATGATGAATTAGCAAAGAAATTTTGGGAAGCACGTAAATCTAAAGAGATTTCAGCTGATTTGAGCCTTTACCCTGTTAAAAAGGAAATTATATTATTTCTAGAAAAAGCAATTAATTATTATGAAAATAATTAATAAACGAAAAATAATAGTCTATAACATTTTCAATTTAAAAATCTGATATAAGGAACATTTGTTCTATATATAGAGAAATATAATAATTATACATATATTTTATGATTATACAATGCATTTTTGCTTAAATTATCATAATTTATCGCATTATTATCATAAAATGCTATTTTTACGCCGATAGAACAAATGTTCTGTTTGTAAAAGATAGGATTGATCTAATCTATTATTGCTTCAAGAATGAGCTTTATAAAACTAAGGGAATTACAATATAAAAAGCCCAATTCTTCAATTCAAATGCTGAGAAATTGGACTTTTTTGTAATGATAAAAATTATCTGAGATCTTGCCAAATCAAATACTGTTATTCTCCCTCTTTTTCTGCGGCCATTGCATCAGCTCTAGTAGGATGAATCGTTCCAAATGGATGGTTAGGCGGGGTATAGATTGAATATAACTTTAACGGAGTACTACCTGTATTTGTTACATTATGCCATGTTCCTGCAGGGATAAAAATAGCAGAATCATCATTGACATTTTCTTTAAAGGTTAAATTATCTTTACTCTCGCCCATTTGAGCAACCCCTTCCCCTTGCTCTATACGTAAGAATTGATCGACATTAGGATGTGTTTCTAGTCCAATATCTTCTCCTGGATTTATACTCATTAATGTTAACTGTAAATGCTTGCCTGTCCATAAAGTGGTACGATAATTATTGTTTTGCTTTGACGCTTCGTTAATATTAATGACAAACGGGTTAGCACCATTATCTTTGAGCGTTTCTTTATGTTGTACCATGCTGATCCTCCTTAATTGTGATATGTCATTAGAATTCTCCCTTTCATTAATTTTTCATACCTTTTTTTATTACAAATCAATCTATTAACATAAAACTTCAACATAGTCTAAATTCACGTACAATAAAACGCCGAAATTATTCATTTTGACGTTTCTTATTTGATAAAACTCTATTAACTAAACCACTTTACTTATTGAGTTTTTAGATAGGTGTTTCATTTTTTCTAATTGACGGAAAGTTGGTGTTAAATTAGCAAAGAAATACGCTTCTCTTAGTTTACGTGAAGGTGCACTTCCATTAACATAACCAGCGGACCCATTATGTAGCATATTTGCTTGAACTGCTTATAACGTTGCATAAGCAGTAGTATTAAAAGAAAAAAGCCTCTCCGTTTAATGTAGAGAGGCTTTTTCTTCGTTAGATTTTTATCTAATAGTTTTTAGATAATCTTATTTAACAAGTGATTTTCCGCCAGCAATACCTGGTGTTGTCATTGCATAAGGATCTAAAATTTTATCTAATTGTTCTGCTGTTAAAGCACCAGATTTAATGCAAAGTTCACGTACAGAAGCACCAGTAGCGTATGCTTCTTTTGCAATTTGTGCAGCTAGTTCATAACCGATATGTGGGTTCACTGCTGTTATAATACCAACACTTTTTTCCACATATTCTTTAAGATGTTCTGCATTTGCTTTGATACCAACTAAACATTTTTCTGTAAATACTTTAAACACATTTGTCATAGTAGAAATTGATTGAATTAAATTAAAGAATAATACAGGTTCCATGACATTTAATTCAAATTGTCCAGCTTCTGAAGCAGAAGAAATAGTTAAATCATTACCAATAACTTGGAAAGCTACTTGGTTAACGACTTCAGCCATAACAGGGTTTACTTTACCAGGCATAATAGATGATCCTGGTTGACGTGCTGGAAGGATAATTTCAAACAAACCATCACGTGGACCAGAAGCCATTAAACGTAAGTCATTTGCGATTTTTGACATATTAATCATACATACTTTTAAATTAGCCGATACTTCTGTATAGCAATCTGTATTTTGAGTAGCATCTATTAAATTTTCGGCACCTTTTAATGGTAAACCACTTAATACGCTAAGATTACGAACAACCGATTTAATATATGTTGGATCCGCATTCAATCCAGTACCTACTGCTGTTGCACCCATGTTCACTTCATAAAGATGTTGTCTTGAAAGTGAGATACGATCGATATCACGTGATACTACACGACTATATGATTCAAATTCTTGTCCAAGTAAGACTGGAACTGCATCTTGAAGATGTGTACGACCCATTTTAATAATACCAGCAAATTCTTTTGATTTAGAAACAAACGCACTTTGCATTGTTTTAGTAGCTTCAAGTAATTGATTTAATAAGCTTAAAACCGCAATATGTGTTGCAGTTGGAAAAGAATCATTTGTTGATTGTGACATATTAATATGACTATTTGGGCTGATTACCTTATAATTACCTTTTGTTTCTCCCATTAATTCAAGTGCGCGATTGGCAATCACTTCATTTGTATTCATGTTAATAGATGTGCCTGCGCCGCCTTGAATAGGATCTACTATAAATTGCTCATTCCATTGTCCAGCAATAACTTCGTCACAAGCTTGAATAATATACTTACCGATATTTTTATCTAACATGCCAACTTCCATATTTGAAAGTGCAGCAGCTTTTTTTACAATCCCTAAAGATTTAATAAGTTCAGGGTGAATTCGATATCCTGTAATAGGAAAGTTTTCAATAGCTCTCATAGTTTGAACACCATAATAAGCTTCTTTTGGTATTTCTTTTTCTCCTATAAAATCTTTTTCGATTCGAAATTCAGTTGTTACCATAATCATTATCTCCAGTTCTAAGATGTAATTGCGTAAGCTCTTTACACTAAATCTTTCATATAGATAGTAACACAAATTCTCTCTAAAAAATGTTACAAAATTGATTTTATAATAGGTTGTAATATTAAAAAAATACTAAAAATACACGCTATTTTGTACATTGCTGAACAAATAGTCCATCATATATTTCAACTATTCACTCGAAATACTATATAATAGTTACATCTAACAAGAAAGGTTGAGAATTATTTATGTCAAATGTTGAGAAAATGGTTGAACACGCGCTTGAACTAAGACGTACAGGTCGATATGACCAAGCCTTAAATATGTACACAGCTGCTATTAAAGAAGAACCGTCAAATAGTAATCTATATCGAGGAATCGGGAAAGTTGCTTATCTAATGGGACAAAGTAAACTTGCAGTATCCGCTTACTTGTCAGCATTACATATTGAAATTGCGAAAATCGAACATTTTGGTTTAAACGAAGAAACACAAAAAATGTTCGATCAACTTCCGGAAGTATTAACAAAAGATTTACCGGTTATCGGGGCATTTATCATTTATTACGATACGAACACACTGCGTCACTTAGCACACGCAATTGCTGACTTTGACGACAATGCCTTAAGTCAAGAGCCAGAACTAGTAGCCTTCAAAGAAATTTATACAGCTCATTTAAAAGGTGATCAGGAACTAGCAGATATACTAGCAATTTATAATCGCACTGAAAAAGAGTATACGGATCAAGAATCGACATTTTATATTCAAATTGGGAAAGAACTTGCTTTAGCGTGGATTAAGTGGGATCACTTAGGTAGTTTGGATGTAGGAAATTTATATTTTTAAGATTGATGAAGCCAACAGTCGAGTTTAACTGTTGGCTTTTAATATAGTCTTATTCCCTGCTATCAAAATTATACCTTATTTAGTTTACATAATAATATTATGTGTTAACATTGGAAGTGACAGTATATAAAAACACTCTTATCTTACAATTGATAAGAGTGTTTTCTCATTTCCTAATGATTCAGCATTTGTTGACTATAACTCTCTATAAACATCCGAATCATTAAGTTACCTTCTTTTGTTCCAATAGATTCTGGATGGAATTGTAACCCATATACGGGATAATGCTTATGTTGTATAGCCATGATTTCCCCATCATCTTTGGCAACTGCCGTTACTTTTAAATCATTTGGTAAGGTATCTGGATCAATCACTAATGAATGATAGCGCATTACAGAAACAGATTCTGGACATTTTTCGAATAGACCTGTCTGATTGAATTCGATGTCAGAAAAGAGTCCATGTTTAATTTGTTTCGCTCGAACAATTTTTGCACCAAATGCTTCACCGATAGATTGATGACCTAAACAAATCCCGAGTATAGGGAACTCAGTATACAGCTCTTTAATAATATCAACGGAGATTCCCGCTTCTGTTGGTGTTCCAGGGCCTGGAGAAATCACGATAGCTTCCGGATGTAATTTGCGAATGTCTTCCACATACAAAGCATCGTTCCGAACGACTTTAACATCTTTTCCAAGACTACTAATTTGTTGATAAAGATTATACGTAAATGAATCATAGTTATCTATAAGTAAAATCATGAGCGCACCTCCAACAATGCTTTTGCTTTGTTTAGTGTTTCTTCGTACTCATTTTCAGGGATTGAATGATAAACTACTCCTGCACCTGCTTGCACGTATGCTTTCCCTTTTGTAACAACCATCGTACGGATAGCAAGAGCCATATCCATGTCTCCAGAGATTGAGACATAACCTACAGCACCCGCATAAACTCCTCTTTTGTGATGTTCCAAGTGGTTAATAATTTGCATAGCACGTATTTTAGGTGCACCAGAAACTGTTCCAGCTGGGAGAGAGGTCGCCAATACATCTAAAGGATGGATATCTTCTTTTAATTCCCCTGTTACTTCAGAAACAATATGCATGACATGTTTGTAACGCTCTATTTGCATATATTTTGGTAACTTTACTGTACCTATTTTTGAAAGTTTTCCAATATCATTACGTCCTAAATCTACAAGCATACGATGTTCAGCAAGTTCCTTTTCATCTTGTAACAATTCCTTTTCTAACGCTAAATCTTCTTCAACAGATTGGCCTCTTCGTCGAGTACCAGCAATTGGATTTGTGGTCACCGTTCTACCGTTTACTTTCACTAAACTTTCGGGAGATGTTCCAAGAATGACATAGTCTTCAAAGTCCATATAGAACATATAAGGTGATGGATTAGTTGTTCGAAGTCTTCGATAGAGATTCATCGGATTCCCCGTAAAATCTGCTTCGAATCTTTGAGATAATACAACTTGAAAAATATCCCCCTGTTCAATATGTTGCTTTGCTTGTTTGACCATCATACAAAACTCTTCTTTTTCCATCGTTGAACGGAATTGAATTGTATCTGTATCGTCTTCACTTTGAGTGAAAATAGGAGAAGCTAGTTGTCTATCAATCTCATTTACACGCTGAATCAATTGATCATGTGTAAGTCCATCTTTTAAGAGATCAATAGCAACAATATGCACCTCTTGTTTTAAGTGATCGACAACAATAAACGTATCGTAAAACAACACATGCATATCTGGCATTTGTAAATCGTCTTGTAAAATTTCTCCTATATTTTCATGATAAAATGCCGTCTCATATCCAAAATAGCCAATAGCACCCCCAAAGAACGAAAAAGGGTATCTTTCCTCTTCTGTGGGGATTAATTCCTTTAGCATTTCAAATGCATCTGTATCTGTTTTTAGTAGTTCTTGTTCTTTATTGAATAATTGATAAACATTATTGGATGAAATCATTTCTGCAACTGGATTAACTGCGATAAATGAATATCTTCCACTTTCTTCATGCTTTGCTGATGATTCAAATAACATTTTCTTTGAACCCTTTAAAGCATGGTAAATCGAAATAGGTGTAAGCATATCACCCTGAATTGTCTTCATCTCATACATTCTCGTCTCAACTGTCATTTGTTTAACTCCTTTACTAAGCTCTTCTCAACTCAATCCAGCTCATACCGCAACAATAAAAAAGTCCCCATAGAAAAAAATCTATGAAGGACGGAATTCCGCGGTACCACCTATTTTGTAGCAATTTTGCTACCACTCACATAATAACGGTATGTGCCGGATTACCCTACTACATGTTCAAGTAATCACTCACAGGCCCATTCAATAAGGGAATGGATCGGCTTCCACCAAACGCCGACTCTCTACACCATTTCATCTTATTTACTACTCCTGCTCAACGATTTCAATTTGAAATTGTAAGTATGTTACATATTATAAACAAAGATATAAGAATATTCAATATATTATTTATTAATATGGATTTTAGTGAAAAATTTTAACATATAACGCAAATAACGTCGTGTGGTCGTAATTCGTACTTCTAAAGAAGCAGCGATCGTCTTATAAAATGATACGCCATCATCTGTACTTCTTAAATTTCGAACCGTTCTCTTTTCATCTGGCCATGATCCCACTAAATAACCTTCATCTTCAAGTTCCCATGCAATTTGGTATAAATAGCCGTTTGATGGACACCAACCAAACAAATCTTCTAATTGCTGACCAACTTCTGCCATATAAAAACTAGAACGAGTTTGTGAAAGCTTTAAAGCTAAATATCTCACAGCATCTTTGACAGAAATCAGTTTAGAAAAATAACTCCTAAATTCTTCAGGTAATGGATGCTCAGGTCTCGGTGGTTTCTCACCATTTTTTGTTAACTCATAATAGAAACGATCTAAAACGAGAACAATCTCATGAAATCTCTCAAAATAGAGCTCGTTATACCGTTGAAGTCTATTTCTCCCAATTTCAGTTGATGTATATAAGACTTTCTTATGCATTTGTCTTGCTTGAAGTGCTCCCTCTGCTTCAAGTTGCTTCGCTATTCTAGCAACATATTCATAGCCAACTTTACGCCCTGGGAATTCATCTTGAAATTGCTGATGGATCTCTACAGAGTACTTTTCAGAATCTTGGGTTGCATAAAGCCAATAGAGAGCTAACGTATCTTTTACACTAAAGCCTACTGTTTGTTGAAAATTCTTTTCTTTCAATGACGAACCCTCCTTTTGGGCTTTTAACTATATTATACCAAAATTCTTTCTAAAAAGTGGGAAAAGTCGATAGAAATTTATTAGTTTTATCGAAATTATATTAATCAATTTAATAAAATATAAACGTAAATGGTTATTGAATTTTATAAAAGTATTGATCTTTATTTGACTGGTTGAACTAGTTACCTATCTGAAAGAAGTTATTGTTTAGTACAGTAATAAAGCACCAATGCATGTCATTGGTGCTTTGCTTTACCTTATTTAATCTCTTATTTAACAGTAATCTTATATGGCTTACTTTTAACTCCTAGACTGTTTTTTACGATTACTGTTAATACTGTTTTTTGAGGTTGATTTTTTATATACAATGAAAAGCCACCATTTGGCTCAACTTTATCAGAAGCTAGTAAACTATTATTTCTATATACATATACTTTTGAGTTAGGTTCAGCGTTGCCCCTCAAATATTTTGTATTTGTAGTAACTGTTTGGACAATTGGCTGAGCTGTAATTTTTGATTGCTTAATATTGACTAATGTAGGTTCACTTTTATTTCCGACTGAATCTGCTGCTGTTATACTCAATTTTGTGTCTAACGCTTGAAAAGGAATCGTTAATTTAAAATGACCTTTTTGATTTGCAGTACCTGATGCGATTAGTTTTGAACCCTTTTTTACTTCTATAGAGCTGTTAGGCGCTGCCGTACCAGATAGACTGTTACTACTTGTCGAAACGGGACTGATAACAGGTTTTGCAATTATTTTTGCAGGTGGAGTATGAATTTTAATAGATACTCCATTTGAGCCATTTCCCGATAGATCCGAAGTGATTAATGTTATTTCATATTCTTTGTTTGGTTTTAAATGTTTTAACGTATAACTTTCTAAATCTGTTGCATCTACAAATTCATCATTCACATAAATTTCTGTCAGATTAAAATCAAAGTCTTTTGGATTTACCCATGAGATTTTGACGGAGTTTATCTTTAGTTTGGATTTAGATAACTTTTGGATTTCCATTGGTGGGGTAATATCCTCTTTTGTTCGAAAATTTTTCTCTACCCCTATAGAACTATCACCATTTTTATCTACATATTTTAAAAGTACCTTATATGACTTATTGTCATCCAAATTTTTCAACGTATAAGATGATGATTTTTTTGTTGATATAGTCTTAGTACCATTGATGATCATAATAACTTTTTTAAAAGAAGATGGATCAGACACTGTATATGTTATGGTTGCTTGATGATCTTTAACTTTTGTAATTTGGACATCATTTAAATCTTTCAATACGGAATTATAAAGCTTTGGCAATTGAGCTAAACCATAACCGTATTTAGAATCTTTGCCTTTTATCCCTAAATCCAATGCGTTAGTTTTTAATTTTTGAAGAAGCTCCGTCACTGAACTATATGGATACTTTTCTTTAAGTAATGCGAGTAGTCCTGTAACATGTGGCGCAGCGTAGGATGTACCTGTTGCATAGAAAAATTCACCCTTGCTATTGATAGTGGGAATATAGTCTCCGGGTGCCGCAAAGTCAATGGACGTACCTGTATTGGAAAATTTGCTTATTTTTTTATCTTTACCAATGGAACTGACAGCAACTACATTATTATAACGTGCAGGGTAGGTGGGTTTGTTAGATCCTTCATTACCTGCAGAGGCAACGATAATGATCCCCGCCTTCACAGCTTTATCGATGGCTTTTTTCAAACCAGCATCATCTTCATAGACACTAGATGAAATATTAATAATGTCCATTTTGTATTTTATTGACCAATTAATAGCTGTAATTATTTCTCCGACAGTACCATCCTTTGTCCCATCCGCATATTTTAAGGAATAAAGCCTAACATTTGGTGCAACACCAATAATATCTGAAATCGAAGTATTAAATGTTTTACCACCTATTTGAGCACCAATGACAGCTGCTACACTTGTTCCATGGCCTTCGCCATAATTTCCTCTGTCCCATACGTCTGATTCATCGATAGTTTTTGTTTTAGGATTATCTTTTACAAATGAAATACGTTTTACGACATTCTTTAAGTCTGGTACATTATTTATGCCTGTATCGATCATCGCAACCTTTACACCTTTGCCTAAGTATCCGTTTCTCCAAAAATATGGAGCTTTTACATAGTTTAAATTCCAATATGAAGTAAAAGTCGGTATTGAACGGTTAGATTTCTCTGATGTATCATCTGCAATTTTCATTTTCGTTAAACTATTATTGATAAATTCAATATTGTTGTTATTTTTAAGTTTTGCTATTTGTTGTTCATTGACAGTCGCTCTGACCATTCCAACTTGTTCTAAAACCTTTTCTACTTTTGAAACATTTTTTAAAATGTCAGTTTTTCCTTCCTCATTTTTATAGGAAATCATCACATCTGTAGATTGTTTTGCAGATACGTCTGGAGCATAATTCATAGACCAGCAACCAGTTAAGCAAATAGCTAAGAGCAATGTTTTCTTCTTTAGCTTTAGAAATGTCCCATTTTTCATATCATTACCTCCGTAGTACCGAAACATCATTCTTAGAGCAAGGTGGTATTTTGTTTCAATAATATTATGTATTTTTAATAGAAAAAAGATTGCTTAATTGTATTTCAACATAAAAAGCAATCTTTTTCTACTATTATTCTAATATGCCATATTTAATTTTTATACGAGATAGTTTTTCACCTATCGGTTTAGCAAGGACAAGTAAGAAGAAAATATTAGAAACTGCATATGTTGCGGTAAAAGGAATGGCTGTTCCAGCTGCTGCTAGATATCTTTTCCATGAGAATTCACCATCATAGGAAACAACGGTCCAAATATCCATAATTACTGAATAAAGAATACCGCTGAAGAATCCATAAATGATTAATGGTATTTTATGTTCCATCCATTTTGTTCTTCCTAAAATCCCTGCAAAATAGCCTAATATCCCCCAAGTGAACATTTGAAAAGGTGTCCAAGGCCCCTGAACAAAGAGGATATTCGAAGTAATCGCAGTGGTTGCACCAGTTAAAAACCCGGCTGCAGGTCCAAATGCAAATCCGGTTATTGCGACGATGGCTGTAACTGGTTTAAATGCAGGTGCCCATATAAAAGCAGCACGTCCTGCAACACCTATCGCGGACATCACTGCAATGATTAAGATTTCTCTTGGCTTTGGCTTTTTCTGTTCAAATGAAATGAAAAAAGGTACACAAGCAAATAGCACAATAATAAGAGATAAAATGTTATACCGGCGATCTTCCCATAACGTAACACCTATCACTAAACAAAGAGGGATAATGATTAGGGCGATAATAGAAGTAACGATGAATCTTTTATTTACGATTGGATTGTTTCTTTTAGTTGTTTGTTGCATCGGTTGATTACATCCTCACAAGTAATGACATTTGAAAATAGATGGCGCGACATTCGATGCGCAGCAGTTGTGTAATAGTGATTTCCGCTATAAAATGTCTTTGTTTCATCAATTGAAATAATGTTTCCATCAAAAAATAGTGCACAACGATCCGAATGTGAGGCAGAAAATTCAATATCATGTGTTACCATAACAATCGCGATATCTTTTGCCTTTAAACGTTTCAAAATATCTGCTAAAACTTCTTTTGAAGCAGCATCCAATCCTTTTGTAGGTTCATCTAGTAAAAGAATGCGAGGATGTAGTAATAGTATTTTTGCGAAAGCCACCTTTTGCTGTTCACCGCCACTTAAATCGTATGGGTGTCTTTCTAATAGGTACTCTAAATTTAGTAAATGAATGATTGAATGAATTTCATCTGCTGCTTCTTCGTTTGATAATTTCAATGTTTGGACAACTGTTTCCAATTCCAGTTTTACGGTTTTAGATACTAATATCGTTTGTGGATCTTGTGGTAAAACAGCCAGACATTTATGATACAATTCTTCATTTGAATATTTTCTAATGGGTTTATCAAAGACCTTTACTTTCCCGCGGTAAGGTGTATGTAGTCCAGACATGACACCAAGTGCAGTAGTTTTACCAGCACCATTTCCACCTAATATACTCATTACTTCTCCAGGATACACGTTTATTGAAAAACCTCTTAATATATCATTTCCATCTTTTTCATAACGAAACCAAGTATCATTTACTTCCAGAACGGGTTTCTTATCAATAGCAACAGATTTTGAATTATTTTCTGTTGAATTTTCTTTAAAGTTTTTGGATAACCATTGTCTACCTTCTCGAATCGTTAAAGGTACCTCTGATTGACTATTCAGTGCATGATGGACACGAATAGGGGTAGGTAAACCTAAAAGCATCGGATGAACATTTGAAATTTCTTGCAGTTCCTGAGCAACTACTCTTGGTGTTCCGTTGCAAATAATCCTTCCGCTATCCATTATTACTACTCGATCTGCTATTGGATAAACCTCTTCTAATCGATGTTCAACTAAAATAATTGTTAAGCCAAAATCTACATTCAATTTGTGTATAGTTGAGATAAATTCACGTGCAGCAATCGGATCAAGTTGAGATGTTGGTTCATCTAAAATAAGAAGATTCGGTTGCATGGCCATAATAGCAGCAAGATTAAGTATTTGTTTTTGTCCTCCGGAAAGTTCCATTGTACTTTTTCGAAACCATGATTGAATACCAAAATAATTGGCCATCTCGGCTACTTTCCGTCGAATTGTCATCGTATCAAACCCTAGATTTTCTAAACCAAAAGCCAATTCATGCCAAACTTTATCTGTCACTATTTGATTTTCAGGATTTTGCATAACAAAGCCAATTCCAGCAGTAGCTACTCTTTCAGGTAATTCACTTAGTGGAATTCCTTCAAATAAAATTGAACCGGATGTATCTCCATTTGGGGTTATTTCCCTTTTTAAATGTTTTAATAATGTACTTTTTCCACAACCAGATGTCCCGCATATGACAACAAATTCACCTGCTTCAATAGACAAATCAATATCATTTAATACAGATTGTTTTGCAAGCGGATAGCTGAAGTTTAGTTTTTGGATATCAATGAACGCCATTTAAATGCCTCCCAAAATTCAATCATAACTGGAATCGCTACTAGTAAAGTAAAAGATCCGTATAGCAGATAGGAAATCGGATGATATGTTATTGCGCTAAAAGTAGGATAAAAATAATAATCGTTATATCCTAAAAAGCTCCCAAACACATTCACACACGCTAATACAAGCATGATTGATAAAAGTAGTCCATCTCTTTTTTTAAATGTAAACAATGAAAAAGTTGAACGCTTCGACATCCCGTATCCTCTTGCTTTCATCGAATCCGCCGTTTCAATTGCATTTTCTAATGCCCATGAAATGAGAATCGAAATAATTCGAATGCCGCATTTTATGCGGTGTATTAAGCTTCCTGTAGTAACATCCATTCCAATCGTTTTTTGCGCATGTGCAATTACACGAATTTGATGTTTAAAACGAGGTACTAAGCGCAATGTCAATGAGATGATTAATGCGAATGAAGGTGAAATTTTACCGAATAAATAAAGAAACTTATCCGAAGTCATAATAGTGTTGTAACAACCAAACCAGAAAATAACAGAACAAATCATGATTGACATCGCAAAGCCATATACAATGGCTTCTATTGTAATGGGATTATTATCGATGTACAAAATAACTAGTTCTCCATCATGGCTAATCAAAGGGTTGATCAAAGCAGCGACTAAGAAAAAAGGAATCATCCATTTTAAACCGGAAAGAAAAGATGTTCTGTTCACTTGTAAACTCAATAGAATCGAGAAGATAAGGGATATCATCAAGTATATTGGATGCATATAAAACATAGTCATTCCTACTACTAATAGAAAATAACTAAAAAGAACAATCGGATGATAGTTTGCAAAAGCTTTCAATGTATTTCCTCCTAATTACAATCCAATATCTTTACCTAGATCCACAGTATATTGCCAAATAATTTGGTCTCCATCTTTTACTGTATAACTACTCGAACCTAGACCCGGATTCTTACCGTTTACACTATACATCCATCCTGAAAGTGCTCCCGCATCTTTTGCATATAAATGATTAATTCCTTGAATATAGACACTACCGTATTTGTTTTCTCCAGCGCCTTCATATTCAAATTGAATGTTATGCTCTTTTAAAGCCCTTAAGGTTATACTCCAAGCTGTATCATATTTACTAAGAATTTCATATTTTGAAGGAGCAATGATTACGCCATTTTTGGGTACATATTTTTCGCTTTGTAATGGTTTTTCAAGTTTTGCAAAATGTTCAGGTTTTAAAAGAGTATCAACTCTTACTGAAATCGTAACGTATTTTTTCTTTTCTTTAACAACTTTTTTGTCAGCCACTTTTGAATCAGCAACTGATTTTGGTGGATTTGTTTTCTTAAAGGATGCAGTATCTTTATTGGGCTTTGTTACTATTTTCTTCTTTGTTTTTTCCTCTTTTTCGGTTTTCTCTCGGTTTGTCGGCTTAGTTAAACTGCTTTCTTCTTTTTCAGAAGTATCCTTTTCACTAGCTTGATGTATTGTCGATTGAGGTTTTTCTTTCTGGCTTGATTCATCAGAACGTTCATTTGATTCCTTTGAATCTTCTTGTTTATTTACCTGTTTTTCAGTTTCCATCTTTTTCTTACTGGCCAAGTTTTCTTTCTTCTTATCATCATTTATAGGAATTACTTTCTCATTAGAATCTTCTACACTTTTTTCATCTGTATTTTGATGATTGTATTGTTCAACTGTTTGGACTTTACAACCAGCAAGGCAGATTATCGCAATAATTAAAGAAAGAATATAAAAATGTACTTTCTTCAAAAATAACACCTCCATATAGATGTCAATAGGGTGTTAGAATTTGTCTCTAACACCCTGGGTTAAAATTTACATTGTTGACTAGTTATTTTGATTTAACAGTAATCGTCTTAGATGCACTTTTGTTATTGGCTGCATCCTTAACATAAACCGTTAATTTTGTACCAGTTTTTTGTTTTTTGATAGATAAAGAGAATTTACCTTTCGATGAGACTTTTCCCTTTTGTATTACTTTCTTATTTTTCACAACATAAACGGTTGATTTCACTTCTGCTGTTCCAACTATTCTTGTAGAATTTTTTGTTACCTTTTTAACGATTGGTGTTTTTGGTGCTGTTTTATCAACAACTTTTACAGAGACAGTCTTGCTAGTGTTCTTAGCAAGATCGGTTGCTGCAATTTTTAATGTGGTACCAGCCTTTTGTTTTTTGATTTTGACTGAATATGCGCCTTTAAAATCTGCAATGGCTGTACCGATGATTTTAGAACCATTTTTCACAGTTACGGTAGCGTACGATTCTGTTTTACCAGTTACAGTAGTTTTATTGTCTGCTACTGTTTTAACAGTTGGTAATTTAGGAGCTTTTGTGTCATATGCAAGGTTTTCAGCTTTAACATCCGACATATCGTAGAATTTCTTTTCATTATTTACTAGACGATCATATGCTTCTAAAGCACGGTTTGCTTGGTCGGTAGACATATCGTTAGCTATTTTTGATGTAGGAGAGTTTTTAAATCCACCCGATGCTTGATCGTATGTAGTCAATAAATTAGATACAGACCAATTGTTATTTTTGATAAAACGAAGATCCGATTTTGGATTAATGTTTAAAGAAGTAAGCGCTAGAATTACTTGTGATATAGATTCTGGGCTATCTCCACCATAGTAGCCATCGTAACCTGCATTTTTATTTAATTTGAGTGATAAATAATTCAATGCTTTATTAAGCGATTCATTAACACCATCTCTAGATGTGTAGTTTGATAATGCAGTCGTTACCATAGCTGTACTATCAACACCAGGCCATTGCCATGCAACCCCAAATGAACCTTCGTTTTCATCCGTAAATTGATCATTTAATAAATCTTTTACCATTTGCTCTTTTAAATTTGCATATTTTTCATCAGCAGGAAGTTTGTAATTTGCTGAATCAAGAGCATAAAGTACATTATAATTTGATGTTGCAGAGTAAGTTTGATTTTCTTGTTCCTTCAAAACTTTATCCATCATAGTTTGAATTAAATTAAAACCTTCAATATTTGAAGCATCTTTTCCTATTGATGTTAATGCTAGTACTACTTTTCCGTACTTACCTGATGAGACTTCTCTTTCTCCATCGAAGATTTTCCCGTTATTTGCTTTTAGTTTTGAAACAATATTCTTGTAGTAATTTGTATAATAATTTTTTGCAACAGGGAATCCAGTTTGTGCTAAATCAGTTACAACATCTTCATTTCCAAACTTAGCATTTGGGGTATTTTTGTATAGCCATAAAGCTGAGCTCTTTAAAGCTTTTTGGTATTCAACATTTTTCACTGATGCATTTACTTCCTTGTTTCCCTCTGCATGGGCAATAATTGAAGCAGGAAGTTGAGATGTGAGCAATAAACTAGCTAATGAGACTGGTGCAATCCATTTTTTAAAGTTTTTGTTTTTGTACATAAAAATACCTCCATTCATTTGGACAATTAACGCTTAACTGTCTTCTAGAATAGAGGTAATGAAAGCAATACAAATTTAATGTCTTTACATATATATGTAAAGATAATTGGACGTGAAATAAACATATGTATTTCACAGTTCGATACCTCCCCTCGAAGATCAGAACTAAAGATAAAAGCAGGTCTCCTGGCTTATGTATATTAGAAATTTCGCACCTTCCCAGCTGTTAGCCAGTGGTATACGCGAAGTTCAAATACATTTACAGTAGCGGGGCTGCATCGGATTTCCACCGATTTCCCTATTATCCTATCAATTGATAGGCACTTCTATCTAAAAGTTATGTAATTGTCATCTATCAGTATTTCACATTCTTTAGGTCATGTAAATATTTTTCTAATATTTTTTAAATTTTGACGAAAATAAATAACCCCCTACCAATCATTATATGATCAGCAGGGGGTTTATAAGTCACTCGCGACGGCATCAGTCATTTTGGTCGTTTCTCCTTTTTGAGTATTCTTTGTAGGCATTAAGTTGTTCTTCCGTTAGATGATTGATAAAAAAGTAAAAGTCTTTCGATTCCAATCCATATTCTTGGCATGCGTTACAATATCGTTCATAGCTTTCTCTATACATATCCATTTGTATTTCTCCTCCTGTTATATAACAAATATTATTATTGATAATAATATATAACAGTCTAAAACATCTGTCAACGGAATTTTCTTAAAAAACAAATATTAAAATAAATTTTTATACAATACGTAAACATAAACAAACTCAAGCCCTATTAGTACAATAAAGCTTGAGTTTAAATCTTTAAATGATGTGTTTAACGTCTTTAAATTTAGAACTACTTAGAAGACTAACTACTACATAACTTACAAGAGATAATAGAATAGAAGTTGTTACTGTATGCATTCCTAAGAAAGTTGTTCCCCATTTTTCGTAAATGAAAATATAACTGACTAAACCTACAATCATGGAAGAAGCTGCTCCATATTTGTTTCCTTTTTTCCAATATAGACCTAATACAACAGGCCAAACAAATACAGATTCTAAGCCACCAAATGAGAAAAGGTTAAGCCATACAAGCAAGCTAGGCGGTTTTAACGCAATAATAATAACCGCTAAGCCGATTAAAGCAGTGACCAAAAAGCTTAGTCTTTTCACTTCATGATCATTCGCTTTTGGCTTAATATAGTTTAGATATATATCTTTCACAATAGTAGAACTTACAAGCATTAGCAAAGCATTTACAGTAGACATAATCGCAGCCATTGGAGCAGCCAAAACGATACCTGCCAAATAAGGTGGTAATACCTTCAATGTTAAAAGTGGCATAACTTTATCACCGATATCAATACCAGGTAACACCGGGCGTGCCAATACCCCTGTTAAATGCATCCCGAACATAACTGTCCCTATTGCAATTGTTCCAATAATGATTGCTGAGTGCATACTTCTTGAGTTTTTATATGACATTGCTCGTACTGCAATTTGAGGTAAACCAATAACACCAATACCGATTAAAATCCAAAATGTAGATACATATAGTGGCGTTAAACTTCCATCAGCACCAAACGGAGATACTAACTTAGGATTTTCAGCAACTAAGTCGGACATGATATTAGAAACGCCGCCACCAGCAATAATCGTACCAACAAGCAAAATAACACTACCTAAAAACATCACAGTACCTTGTACAGCATCTGTTAATGCTACGGCTCTAAATCCACCTATTATTACATATACAAGGACTACAATCGCAAAAATGAATAATGCAGAAGTATAATTTAATCCGGTTAAAGATTCAATTAACCTTGCACCACCAATCCATTGTGCAGCCATTGAAGCAAATAGGAAGATTATAATACTCAATGCAGAAACAATAACAACGAAATTACTTTTATAGCGTTCATGTAAAAAATCTATCAATGTAATCGCTTTATATTTTCTAGCGATAATCGCAAATTTCTTACCCAGAACCATTAAAACGTAATAACCTGCTGGTAATTGTGCCATCGATAACAGAACCCAACCAAGACCCGTATTATAAGCGACACCGGGCCCTCCGATAAAACTAGATGCACTTCCGTATGTGGCCATCATTGTCATTGCAAGGAGGAATCCTCCCATTTGTCTACCACCTAGAAAATACTCTTGTAAAAACGAATTCGATTGCATGACATGTTTATTTGCCCATATCCCTATTAAAAAGATAATGACTAAGAAAAAGATTAATGGAAGGATAACTTGCCAATTCATCATTGATCGTCACCATCCTCTTCTTCAAATGGTACATCTTTAAAGAAAAATTTTATAATGACCATTAATAAAACAATCATAAAAATTGTGCCAGCTATACAGCTATAGAAAAACCAAGCCGGAAAACCGAATACATATGTATACTCTTTCGGATTTCCTGAACCAAGCCCATATGCAAAGCCAAACCATATTGCAAAATTGACGACTACTAATGCAATACCAATAAGTGCTTCACGATGAGCAACCTTATAACGCTTATCGTTCATATTTTTTCTCCTTCTATTAAATCGAATACTTTACTATTTTACTTATTTGTGAATAAAAAATAAAGTAGCAGTTCCTTCTTAAAATGAATATTTAGTTTACATAATAATATTATTTAACACTATTCTTCAATTAAAATAACTTACATAAGATTGTAGTTATCAAAAAGTAGATTCCAAAAGATATATTTCTCTCTATATAAGCATAAAAACTTTTAAAAATATATAAGAAACGGCCTATATAAGATTACATTAATACGTGAAGATCTAGCTGTTATACAACTAAATAAGCGAAATGGTTTGAATTGTCAGAAAAAATATCCTCTCATTTTATATATATATTTCTCTATAAAACAGTTTTATTCTAAAATACGTCATTTGTCTATAATTTTTAGAATATTCACTATTGACTGTAACATCAAGTGTTATATAATTTAGTACATTACTCGATTGAATGGAGATTGATATTATGAAGGACTTTTTCAACAAACTATTAACCGGTATGAGTTTGGGAATCATTGTAGCCCTTATTCCAAATGCATTAGTTGGAGAAATTTTAAAATTAATTATTCCATATGTTCCTGTATTCCAACATATTTTAGACATATCAGTTTTAGCTATGAGCCTATTACCAGTAATAACAGGTGTAATGATTGGTTTAACATTTAAGTTAACACCTATTCAAACAGCAAGTGTTGGTCTGGCGTCAATGGTCGGAAGTGGCGTTTGGACAATGGGTGATGGCGGTGCTATCACAATTCAAGGTATTGGGGTTGTTATCAATACAGGTATTACAGCAGCTTTAGCAGTGGTATTTGTACAATTTATCGGCGATCGTTTCAAGGATTATACAATTCTATTAATGCCAGCTTTATCATTATTCATCCCTGGTGGTATTGGTTTAATTACACTTCCTTATGTCCGCACAGGAGCAGGTTATGTTGGAGTTGTCATTGAAAATGTTACAGAATTACAACCCGTATTAATGGGTGCGATTATTGCAGTTATCTTTAGTATTTTAATCCTTTCACCTTTATCTACAATCGGTGTTGCAACAGTTGTAATGTTATCTGGTATCGGTGCTGGTACAGCAAATCTTGGCGTTGTTGCTTCTGGAGTTGGTATGTGTATCGCAAGTTATAAAGCGAATAATTTAGGAACTGCTTTAGCTCATGTTATGGGTTCTCCTAAGATTCAAATGCGTAACTTCTTTATGAAACCAAGAATTGCGTTTCCTATGATTATCACTGCAGCAATTTTAGGTGCCTTAGGTGGTATGTTGAATATTATTGGAACTTCATATAGCGCTGGATTTGGTCTTGCAGGTTTGATCGGACCATTAAACTATATGAATTTAGCTCATGGTGGTTGGGACCTCCACAATATTACCATTATGTTAATTATGTTCTTCGCTCTACCAATTATTTTAAATACAGTTTTACTTCGTATTTTCGAACGTAAACTTAAATGGATTGATTCAAAAGACTACTCAGTTAACTATCAATAAATTAATCATATTAAAAGAGGAGAGTCCATTATGGATTCTCCTCTTTTCTTTTAATTGCCTAATCTTTTTAACTTTGATTCCAAAGTTGAAGATATATTGTTTATAGAACCAATGATATTCTTTAATGAAATATTGGTTGTATACTGCTTTTCCGATGCTTCAGAAATCGTTTGTAAATGCTTTGTTGAGTCTTGATTAGCACTGACTAAATTTTGTAGTAATGAATTGGTATGATTCGTCTGTTCGATAAATTCTGATGTTGATTGGGAAATTGCATTTACTTCGTGATCAACGATTTTAATCGTTTCAAATATACTATCAAAGGTCTCTTCAGTAACCTCCATTTGCTTATTTCCTTTTGTAATTTCTTCTATACTAACTGTCATTTTAGATGAAACTTCTTTAATATGAGATTGGATTGTTTTTATAACATTTTCAATATTTTGGGCAGATTGTTGTGTATTAACGGCCAATTTTCCAACTTCACCTGCAACAACAGCGAAACCTTTTCCTTGTTCACCTGCTCGAGCTGCTTCGATTGATGCATTAAGGGCTAACAACTTTGTTTCTTGTGTAATATCTGTAATGATGGATAGAAAATCTCCTATTTTACTTGAATAAATCATTAAATCATTTGTAACTTGTTGCATTGATAATATCGTTTTAGAAATGACTTTCATTTGCTGATTAACATGATTCAATGCATGATGCCCTTCTTGAATTTGGTCTAAACTTGTGTTGGCAATAGATGAAACATTATCTGTTCTCTTATATATCTCGTTAAATTGTAATAGTAAATTGTTATTTTCTGTAACACCTTTTTCTAAAGTTGCTAATTCTTCTTCAGTAACTGATAAGTTCTCTTTAAGTGTTTTTGAAATATTTAAACTTGTATTAGATGAATCAGCCGCATCTAATTGTAATTTTTCTAGTAATTTATTCATTTCAATACTCGTATTTTCAATCTCATTTAGTGCAAGTTGTAATCGGTTTGTAGATTCTGTACGTGCCTTTTTTAGTTTTCCCTCGGTTTGCTGTCTATTGATAATCAGCTGAATAGTAGCTAAACTTGTGAGGATTAAGTATAAGGCATGTATTAGTAGTAAAGAAAATCGATAATTAGTGGTTCCGCAAATTAGCTCAGGAAACCAAAAGTAACCAGCTAAATGTTGTATAGCAAAAATGATCGTACTGACAATCACTAGTCTAACTCTTGAAAAGCTTGAGATAATTGCTAATACCATAAATATAGAAAAATGATACTCTACTAATCCATTTCCTCCAGCAATCATAGATATACTTGAAAATGTGAAAGTTAAAGTTAACCAAGTCGGAAGTTGTTCATAATCTCGTTTATTTAAATACAGAATGGTACTAATGATCAACAGTACAATGGGAATGGCTAATAAAATATTGAGGGACAAACTATTGGAATTTGTTATATCCGCCATACCTTGTTGTATGATATAATCTTCTAAAAAGTTAAACCCCCTATGCATAATATGAATGATGATTGATAAAAGTACAGCCATCGAACTCATAATTAATAAAAGTTTGTTATTACTAGAGACAGCATTCTTTGACTTTTCCAACGTTTTCCCCTTTTAATTTATCCGATCAAATTACATCGGAATTTTTTAAGGCTTTTTGTATCAATCCTTTATACCTATTTAACAGTCCCTATATATTCTACATTCGGTATTCCCTAAATACAACAGTGATAAAATATACAAAATAAAAGAACTTATTTCCTTATAAAGTGAAATAAGTCCTTTTCAATTATTAAATATCTGATTTTTAATATATTCTTTCATATTTATATATGTCATTCGGCCTTTTCAATATTTAAAACAGGGATTTGCGGAGGGTATGATTCTAAAATTCTATCATAACTAATTGTCACCTTATCTCTAGATTTTATATTGGATGGTAGTTGAAAGGTTTTTTTCGCCCCAACTATAAAATAGTAATTACTATATTTTTCTGTAATTTCTAGAATCGATAAATAATTTAATTCTTCTGATTCGATACCACTTTCTTCTGATAAAAATATAACAGATGAAAGATCTTTATCTTCATAAAAAAATATGTAGCCATCCATATGGGCGTTATTTTTCGAGTGCTTATGATTTTTATTGTTAGTAGAACATCCAGAAATAATTAAAAGTAATAGAGATAGGTACAATAATGCCTGCTTTATAATACAGACCTCCTTAATGTATTATTTCTTATTAATAAAATCACTGTAATCATTTAGTTTACATAATATAATTATCGTAAATTAAATATTAAATGGATTGTTTTCAATTACTTGTTGAATTTCTTTATCTTCTACGTGCGTATATATCTGTGTTGTTGAAACATTTGAGTGTCCAAGTATTTGTTGTAAACTTCTAATATCCGCTCCGCTTTTATACATCATTGTTGCGGACGTATGTCTTAGTTTATGAGGTGAAAGTTTCTTCTTATCTAATCCTGATGAATGATTGATCTGCTTTACAATTTTCGCGACACGTTGTCTAGTGAGGCGAGTTCCCTTTTGAGATAAAAATAGCGCTGGATTTTTGTCTGCATCTTTTATATGAGGTCTTTCATCTTCTAAATATGTTTTTAATGCTTTTACACATGCATCATTAAGGTAAACAGTTCTTTCTTTATCACCTTTCCCTCTCACTGTTATAAATCTTTCTTGAATCGAATCTAAGTTTAAATTGCAAAGTTCACTGACACGTATTCCTAAATTCAAAAAGAAAGTCATCATACAATAATCCCGATCATGATGTGTTTTAGTTCGGATGCCTGTCATAAAGGTTTTCGCCTCATCAAAGCTTAAGTAAATGGGTTGACGCTTACTTACTTTTGGGGTTTCAAGATCTTCTGCTGGATTTTCTTCTATAATATGTCGCTTTGATCTCAAATACTTGAAGAACGATTTTAATGTAGCAACTTTACGCGCTCTCGTAGTTGCAGCGTTATTTCGACGTTCCTCACAATATTCTAAAAATAAATACATATCTTCTAATGAAATTTCTTTAAAAAATTCAGTATTTATATTGTGTATATTAATAGTTTCTATCTGATCTATATTTAAGTCTTCTTGTATAGCACGCATAAATTTCATAAATAACGTTAAATCATAATCATATTCATCTCGTGTTCTTTTTGATTTCCCTTTAATAGCAGATAAATAGACAAGAAAGTCACGAAGGATTTTAGGCTTTTGTTGATTCATATGTATATCGTCACCTTTCACCTCTTATTTTAGCATAAAAAAGGTTCCCAAATATACATTTGGGAACCTTTTTACTAATTTAATTAGTTTAAAAGGTTTTAGTATACTAAAACTAGAATATATATCCAATAATCATTTAATCAGGAAGGAGTGCGAATCTATTGGTCAGATTTAAAAATTTGAGTGTTTTCTGTTTTCTTCTACTCTCTATATTGATTTTAGGATGCTCTAAAGAGGATCAAACAGATTGGACAATAACACCGACTTTTAAATATGAAGATTCCACTTTTTACGGAATTGATGGGAAAGTTGGTTTTATAAGAGAAAACGGAGAAAAAAATGAACCTGATTCCCCTGCAAACCAAGGTAGACTTTATAAAATTTATTTATTTGAAGCTAATAAGAATTTACTTAATAAAGAAGTGAAAATTACTGCTACCAGTAAAGAGACTGGAGATACTGAAAAGCTTAGCGAGTTTATTAATCATGGAATTAACCATCAGAAATTAGGTTTTGGTCAAGAAGGTCTTTGGAAAATTGATGTTATAGTGGAAGATAAAGAATATACTAGTTTTATAATAAAAACAGAGAAACCTTAAAAATCGCTGGTAGGCTTATTTTATCTCAAATGAGTTTATCAGCTTTCGTTCTTTTCATGATAAGTCATGCGCGAATTTTATTAAAAAGTCCATATTTCTTTAATTCTAAAAATAATAGAATTTATTGATATTAAACAGAAAATATCAATCATTAAATAGATTCGACTTTCTAATACTTCATAAATCGTTTTTAAAACTAATAATTATTAAAAAAATGGTAAATTCTCCATTTAATTTAGGATTTTTAAAAGTAGTACGTAAATCTTTATCGGCTCTTCAATATAAAATTCATGCCAAATGTATAAAAACTTAAAATTCAAAAAATACGCTTCCTTAATATAACTGATTCATATATTAATCTTTTTAAGGTAGTTATCCAGAAATCGTACTTAAAATCCCATATTTTAACGATTCTAAAAATAGTAGAATTTTTATGTTTAATTCAGAATTAATATTACATATAGAAGGTATTTTAGAAGACATTAATTTTCAAACTCTCTATTTCAATAATTAAACTTTTAAAATCAGATAATTTTTACGTGAAAAACTAATATTAATGATTTTAAGAGAAAATGCAATACATATTACAGAAAATACTAATTTTTATCGAAAAATTTGTTGCTATTTTTGTCAAATTTGAATATTATTATCTCAAGGATTTGAAAGTGCTTTCAAATTCTTAATAGACAAAGGGGGAATTTTTATGGGGCAAAACCTAACAAGTGTTTTAGGAGAAGATCAAGTAATTGATCTTAATCGAAACTCGAAACAAGGTCCAGGGAAAAAAGTAGATTTCGCAGCGGAAGAGTATATTAATATTTCAGAGAGTTCAGAATTTAAAAGTTTAGTAAAAAAGAAAAATAAATTTATAGTACCTATTTCAATTATTTTTTTAGGGCTTTATATTCTATTACCTATTTTGACTTCTTTTACATCCGCTTTAGATGGTAAAGCTTTTGGGGATATTACATGGGTTTGGATTTATTCAATCGGTCTTTTCATTATGACATGGGTTTTATGTATGACTTATGTTAAAAAAGCAGCTTCGTTTGATGGAGATGCACAAAAAATAATCGAGAAGGCTAAGGATGGTGGATATTAATGAGTGGAATTGGCATATTTTTCTTTGTAGCAATAGTAGGCCTAACATTAGTTGTAACATACATTGCCTCTAAACGAACAAACTCTGCAAGTGAGTTTTATACAGCAGGCGGCGGACTTACGGGATGGCAAAACGGTATTGCAATTGCTGGTGATTATCTATCTGCAGCATCCTTCTTAGGTATTGCGGGTGCAATTGCATTATTTGGGTTTGACGGTTTCTTCTATAGTATTGGTTATTTAGTAGCTTATTTAGTAGTTTTATATATTGTGGCTGAACCTTTACGAAATCTTGGACGCTATACATTAGCAGATATGATTACTGCACGTTTTGATCAAAAGAAGGTTCGTGGTACTGCTGCAGTTAGTACAATTGTAATCGTTTTATTTTATATGATTGCTCAGTTAGTTGGGGCAGGTGCACTTATTCAATTATTATTAGGTATTCCATATTGGGTAGCTGTTTTACTAGTTGGTATCATGATGACTATTTATGTTCTTTGGGGCGGTATGGCAGCTACTAGTTGGGTGCAAATTATCAAAGCCGTATTGTTAATGATTGGTACTGTCATTATTTCATTCCTAGTGCTTATGAAATTTAATTTTAATATTTTAGAAATGTTCACTTCTGTAAAAACGGCAACTTCACATGGTGATGCGTATTTAAATGCAGGGGTAAAATATACAAACGGTTTAGACACATTATCAATGATGATTGCTTTAGTATTAGGAACTGCTGGACTTCCTCACATCTTAATGCGATTCTTTACAGTTAAAGATGCAAAAACTGCACGTAGTTCAGTAGTTACAGCAACTTGGATTGTTGGGATATTCTATATCTTAACTATTTTCTTAGGATTCGGTGCTGCTAAATTTGTTGGAGCTGAAAAAATAGTTGCTGCGAATGCTGCAGGTAATATGGCTGCTCCTCTTTTAGCTGAAGCTTTAGGTGGAGACTTACTAATGTCATTTGTTTGTGCGGTAGCATTTGCGACAATTCTTGCAGTAGTAGCAGGTCTTGTATTATCAGGTGCCTCTGCATTTGCCCATGATATTTATGGTCAAATTTTCAAGAAAGGAAACATTACTGAAAAACAACAAATGGTAGCTGCTCGTTGGGCTTCTGTTGGTGTATCAGTATTCTCTATTTTACTTGCTTTAGGTGCACAAACGTTAAACGTTGCGTTCTTAGTATCTCTTGCTTTCTGTATTGCTGCAAGTGCAAACCTACCTGTTATTATTTACACAATCTATTACAAGAAGTTCAATACTACAGGTGCAGTATCCGCAATGATAACAGGTTTAGTTTCTGCACTAGTTCTAGTTATATTAAGCCCTAACATTTGGAGTCCAGAAGGAACTGCGATTTTAACTGGTACTGCCTTATTCCCATTAACAAATCCAGCTATTATTTCAGTACCTCTAGGATTTTTAGCAGGATGGATTGGCTCACTAGTCGGTGCAAAATCGGATGCTAAAAAATATGCAGAGGTTGAGGTTAAAGCGAATACAGGTTTGAAACCAAATCTATAATATAAAAAAGATTAGGGGTATTCTATATTCCTAATCTTTTTTATATTAGTTCTTTCCTTTCTAAGTATGATTCTGTCATAATATTAGTATAGAAAGGATATGATCAACATAAAATTCGACGTAAAAACATTTTTAAAAACAGCTATGATTGGAATAGTTGGCGTCCTCTTGTTTAAATTGCTCCATGCTCCAGTTCCCTATTTACTTGGTCCAATGCTTGCTGTACTATTGGCAAATCGTGTTTTCCACCTACAAATGTACTGGCCTAAACCAATACAAAATACAGGTTTAATAGTAATTGGATATTCACTTGGAATATCATTTAATAAAGAAATTTTAAAGGCTATGTTTCAAGACATCCCTCTTATGTTCTTGTTAACAACAATATTATGCGTATTTAGTTGTATCTTTGCTTTCTTCATATCTAAATATGGAAAAATAGACTTTCCAACGGCCTTAACTAGTAGTGTGCCAGGTGGCCTTACTCAAATTATTATTTTTGCTCAAGATATGAAAGGTATTGACCTATCAACTGTAACGTTCTTTCATGCAATTCGAGTAATCATGGTTGTGTTATTGGTTCCAATTGTTGTTCATCTTCCATTTTTACAAACGACTACTCAATCTGCTGCTGCAAACATTCAAAGTAATTTAGAAATATTAAATTGGAATCATTTCTTTATTTATATGATATTATGTACTATTGCAGCTCTTATCGGAAAGAAGATAAAATTACCAGCAGCATACATGTTAGCGCCTATTATTTTAACAATTTTATTGAATGTTACAATATTTCCTGCTTCTTCTATGCCCCCTGGGTTACTAAATATCTGTCAATTTGTTGTTGGAATACATATTGGATTACTTTTACATCCAGAATCATTAAAACATAAAGGTAGACTATTCAGTTTTGCTATATTCAGTAGTCTGATTTTAGTTTCTGCTTCTTTTATCATGAGCTTGTTAATCATGAAAAACTTAGAAGGTACATCTATTATAACTGGGTTCTTAAGTCTAGCACCTGGTGGCATGGACCAAATGGGCATTATCGGACATGAAGTTCATGCAGATATTGCTACGATTACCATTTATCAATTATTTAGAATTTTGTATATCTATATATTAATACCACCTGCACTTACACTAGTTAATAAAAAGTTTTAAAAGGTAGATGACTAGTAGAAGGTTGAATGTAGTTTGGCGTCCCAAATCACATATAGTAAAAAACAGATATAAGAAAAACCGATTTTCCCTACATTAAGGCTAAATCGGTTTTATAGTTATGTTTAGAATGTAACATTATTTTAATCCGTTTCTTCTACAATAATCCTTCTTTAAGTTTTTCATTTAACCAAACAGCTTCTGATAAAGCTCGTTTGTCTTTTAGAATATCACCAGGTCTATTGGCTTCTCCTATAATATAAGATAAAAAAGGCATATTCAAAAATTCAAATATGTACTGAAACTGCTGTATAAGTGGCATTCCTTTAATCCTTGGTTCATCACCACCAACAGCTACAACGATTGTTCGGATTGTTTTTAAATGCTCTTTCAAATTTGGATATCTTTCATCTCGAATTGCTTGACTAAGTCGGTCTATCATATTTTTCATTATACCTGACATGCTATACCAGTAAATAGGTGTTGCAAAGATTACCACATCGCTTTTCTCTATAACTTCAATCAACTGGTCGTAATCATCATTTACAGTTTCAAACCCTTGTTTAGTATGACGTAAATCTTCTATTGGTAGAATATTTAAGTCTTTTATATATACTTTTTCATGTTCGATATCTTGGACAACTAAGTCCGTCAATAACTCGCTATTTCCACCTTTTCTTGAACTTCCAACCAATACTGTAATCTTCATCTTCGAGTTCCTCCTATAAATTCCTGTCATTAAGTAAGTCTTTTCGAAAGATAATACTGCTTATGATCTTTAGTAGGATGTTCTTCTATTACACCAATTATTTCATAACCATACTTTTGATAAAAATTTGGTGCCTGAAAGCTAAATGTATCCAGTTGAATAAGATTGCATTTATTCTTTTGTGCAATATCCTCTATATATTCTAACAACTGACTTCCGTATCCTTTACCTCTAAGAGATTCATCTACCCACAAAAAATCTATATGTAAGTGATACCAAAAAATTGTTCCAGTAATACCACCTAAAATTTCATCCTCTTCATCTCTAAGTATAAAACTAATGTTCTTGACTGGGTGTTTGACGTCGTCTGGTAGTTTAGAAAAATTGTGTTCTATTACTTTTTTGCGAATATAATCACTGTCTTCTTGATCCCATTGTTGATATATTTTCATAATTTTAACTCTATTCAGTTTATATTTTGGATATATATTTTACCATTATTACCATTTTTATACACATTAGAAAAAGGAAGATTTTTTATAAAAGTTTCTAAACATCTTTCGACCCAATTATCATTTTAATGCGCTTCTGTTCCTCACTTTTATCCATATATTCAAAAAGTCCAAGTTGATTACCCCAAGGATCTTTGAAGGTTCCCCATTTCACTGGTACTTCTGGTCTTGAGTGTATTTCAAAGTGATCAATATTCAATATTTTTACAAGTCTATCTCTTTCAGCTTCAATATTAGGAACCCCTAATCGTAATGGTCCATTACCCTCAGTAATTGTTCCTTCAACGACTTGTAACCAACAACCAGGAATGATTTCCCACTCTGCAAATCCTTCGTGAGGAATAAAATCCGGTTTCTTATTAAACAGTGTTTCATACCATTCTTGCCCTTCTTTAATATTAGAAACCCGAAACTGTGTAGTCATTTCAAAAATCATTGATAACCCCTCCTAAATTTTATTATTTAAAACAACTTTCTAATTTAGTGACTCCTGTTACTATTTCTTCATTAGTTAACCCACCAAATCCAAGCATAATATAGCTGTTTGATAATTCAGACGAATTCATCCAATATTTTCGAGTAGAATATAATTTAACTCCGACTTTTCTTGCACGATTTATTAATGTTTCAGCATCTATATTTTTTAATCTTAATAATATATGTAAACCGCCTTGTTGCCCTATTATATCGACTTCATCCTTTAACTTTTCTTTAATATTTTTTATAAGTAGCTGTTGTTTCTTTTGATAGGTTGTCTTCATTTTTCGTACATGCTTTTCAAAAAATCCCTCCCTCATAAAAATAGCAATAGCCTTTTGTAAAATAGGAGAGCAATTTTGTGTTTGCTGATTAATCATTATTCTACCTTTATTAATTATTGACTCAGGTAGTATCATATATGAACATCTAACAGCTGGAAGTAAGCTTTTTGAAAATGTTCCTAAATAAATAACCCTTTGCAACTGATCTAATGATTTTAATGAAGGAATTGGTTTTCCTAGATAACGGAATTCACTATTGTAATCATCTTTTATAATATATGAATCTCGTATTTCTGCCCATTTTAATAACTCATATCGTTTTTGAATAGATAATATGCTTCCTAATGGAAACTGATGCGAAGGGGTTACATATAACGCTTTAGCTTCGTTTTTATTAAGAATACTTACACATACACCATCATTTTCTACCGGTAAAGGTATAATATCACAATTTGAAACTTGAAAGACATTTCGAGTTTCGTTATAACCAGGGTTCTCAAAAAACACAGGGTGATTCATTAACTTTAAAAGCTGAATAATAAATGCTACTGAGCTCTGTGTACCATTGTTGATCAAAATCTGATTTACTGTACAAGAGATTCCTCTTGAACGAGCAACATATTTTTTAATTTCTTCTCTTAAGTCTAAATCTCCTTCAGGCTCTCCATATTGTAAATTATTCAAATCTTCTTCCATCGCTTGCTTTATACATTTGCTCCAATTAGTTAAGGGGAAATTGTTAACATCAATCGTTCCATAATGGAAATCAATGAAAGGATGTTTTTCTCTATTTATGCAAAGTGGTTTTTGAATCACTTCTTGTGTAATTTGAAAATTTTCGATTGGTAATACATATAAACCACTTCTAGCTTCACTTTTTATATAGCCTTCTGCTAATAATTGTTGATATGCCGCATCAATTGTATGTTTACTTAGCTTTAGTTCTTGAGCCAAATAACGAATAGATGGAAGTTTCTCTCCGGCAACTAATTCACGATGCATAATTTTGTCTTTTAGTTGTTCATATATTTGTATGTATTTAGGCTTTCCCTTTGAATTTAAAAATAGCTCCATATTTACACCCCTTCAAACTGTCCTGTTTATAATATTTGAATCTGTCTATTTTGACATGGTCAAATAAATGTTTAAATAAACTATATCATAATAAAGGGAGGAAATAAGATGAGAATGCAAGATAGAATTTGTAATGACAAACAAAAAATAGAAGGATTATTATCTTCAGCAAAAACCGGATTTCTAGGATTAACGAATAATGATGTACCCTATGTTGTTCCTTTAAATTTCGTTTGGTATGAAGGAAGTATCTATTTTCATGGGGCTTCTGAGGGGAAAAAGATAAATTACATAAAAAATAATCCTGTGGCTACTTTCGTTATTAGTGAGTTTCAAGGTACTATGGTGTCACCAATTCCTGCTAATACGGATACTGCTTACTTAAGCATTATGTTATTTGGAGATATTGAAATTGTAAATAATCTAAGTGAGGCAACCAATGCGATGCAAGCTCTCTTAGATAAATATGTAGCAGGATATTACAACATGCCCTTATCTTTCCAACATGTAGCACGCCATCAATCTTCACTAGGAAGTAAAACGTGCATATTTAAGCTAACCCCAACTGAAACAACAGCGAAAGAAAATATTAAAATTGAAGAACAATTATATTTTCAAGGAAGAAATATAGATCATTAAACTTATCAAAACAAAATGAAACTACGCTTATAAAAAAGGCTATAAACAAACTTTAGATAATTGGTTTGTTTATAGTCTAATAAAATACTGCATTATTTTGATACAAGTGGAATGTCGATTAGGTTGTACACCTTTTCTATATCAATATGTTTTCTTACATGGTCTGCTAATAGCTGGTAGGCAGATTCTCTACGTTCAGCATCAGTTTGAACTTTTTGATTGAGTGGTTGCAACCCTTTTTGGATTCGTAATTCATTAACAAATTTTCGAGTGAATTCACGGTTATTAAATACACCATGAAAATAAGTACCAATTACCTTACCATTCTCTGAAATAGCACCATCATAACGTCCATCAGATAGCTTCAAAAATGGTAGAACAGTTGCATCATCAATAACTGTCTTGCCAAGATGGATTTCATAACCAGTTAACGATAACACGCCAAAACTTTCAGACACTATTTCTCCAGTCATTTGAACAGTTTTTTTCTCTTTATTGAAAATAGTTGTGACTGGTAATAAGGAAAGTCCTATTGCACTTCTGCCATCTCCCTCAACTGCATCAGGATCATGGAGGAATTGCCCTAACATTTGAAATCCACCACAAATCCCCAAAATACGTGTTTCTCTTGCGAATAGTTTATGAATTGCCTGTTCAAAGCCTTCATCTTTTAACCATTGCAAATCATCAATTGTATTCTTGGTACCTGGGATGATCAAAAGATCAGGTTCGCCCAGTTCCTTTAAATTACGAACTAAACGGACTCCTACTTCAGGTTCATCAAAAAATGGATCGATGTCTGTGAAATTTGAAATATGAGGTAATTGTATCATCGCAACGTCTATTGAAAACTCACCTTGTTTTGGTTTTTTAAAACGTAGTGATGAAAGGGCTAAAGAATCTTCAGCTTCTATATTAATATCTATATAGGGGATAATGCCAAGAACAGGAATTCCCGTTTCTTTTTCAAGCCACTTAACACCATCATCTAAAAGCTCCCGCATACCTCTAAACTTATTAATAATTATTCCCTTTACCCTTGCTCTTTCATCTTCATCAAGAAGAGCTAATGTACCAACTATAGAAGCGAACATTCCACCGCGATCAATATCAGCTACCAAAATAACAGCAGCATCTGTGAGATGAGCCATACGCATATTTGCAATATCTCGATCTTTCAGATTAATCTCAGCAGGGCTACCAGCGCCTTCCAATACGATTATGTCATATTCATTTTGTAATTTATCTATAGATTGCTCGACAATTGGCATCGCATTTTGTACAAAATCATTACGATAACTCATGGCACCCATGTCCATAAAATGCTTACCATGCACAATGACTTCTGATACCATGTCTTGCTTTGGTTTTAACAATATCGGATTCATGTCTGTAGTAGCGATGACTCTTGCTGCTTCTGCTTGTACGCCTTGAGCGCGTCCAATTTCACCACCATCAATCGTTACAAAAGAATTCAATGCCATATTTTGCGATTTAAAAGGGACCACTTTCATTCCGTCATCCGAAAAAATGCGGCAAAAAGCTGTACAGATTAAACTTTTACCTACATCCGATGCAGTTCCCTGAATCATTAATGCCTTTGCAGTCATATTTATCCTTCTTCCTTTAAAAGTCTAATTCTTAGAGTGCAGATATTTCATAATACTTTATTATATTGTAGATACATAATCAGCAAGTTCGATGATCTTTTATGTATTTCAGTTATTTAGAAAATGTCTTCGTTTTTAAAATTCTCTTTAACAACTGTTCACGCTCATCGAATTTTTTTGCTTTTGTGAGTGTTAAAAATTGTGAATCTAGTAGTTGTTCTAAAAGTTCACTTTTCGCTTTTGGTTCTTTTATTTTCTCTATAATTTGACGTCTGGCTTTTTGTAAGAATAATATATAATCCTCGTATGTATCATCATACTGTACTTCTAATTCTTGTTTGATTTTCTTTGCTAGTTTTGGATTCGCACCAGAGGTTGAAACCGCGATTGTTAATGGTCCACGCTGTACAACAGAAGGGACAATAAATTGACTTAATGCTTCATTGTCTACAATATTGCAAAGCTGATTTGGACTAGCAGATTTTGAAACAAGTTTATTAACATTTGTAGAATTTGTAGCAGCAATGATCAAAAATGCATCCTTTATATCTTCAGAAGAAAATGATTTTTTTCTCCATTGAATCACATTTTCCTTTGCTAATTGTTGCAGCTTAGGTGAGAGTTCAGGACTGACTACTGTTACTAGAGCTTCAGCTTTAATTAAACTTGTGACTTTTCTAGTCGCAACAGAACCACCACCTACAACTACGACTTGTTTTCCTGAAATATTTAACATAATGGGATAGTAACTAGTCATAGTATCCACAGCCTTCCAATATATTATAATATGTCTCTATTTTAATGCTAATTCTACAAGGTCTCCAGTTTTTCTAATTTTCCCAATATAAAAACCCGTTATTGCAACCATTAAATGCATAACGGGTTCTTCTTTTTTAATACGGTTCTTATTCAGTCACTTTAACTTTTGGAATTAGCTCTCTGATAAATTTCTCGTTTCCTTCATGAAAGGCTTTTACAATGGCACTTCCTACTATAACGCCATCTGCTAAAGAACCTATTTCTTCTACCTGTTCAGGTGTAGAAATACCAAAGCCTGCAATAACTGGTACCGTGCTAATTTCCTTTAAAGCGTGTATATGTTCATCCAAAGATTTTCCGAATTCGCTACGTACTCCAGTTATTCCATTTACCGTTACAGCATAGATAAATCCTTCCGCAACTTCTGCTATTTTTTGAATCCGGTCTTCTTTACTTGTTAAAGAAACAAGTTGAATAAGAGCAATGGATGTTTCCTTTATTTTATCTTGAATCAATTTCGCTTCTTCAATAGGCACATCAGGAATGATTAAACCCGTAATTCCTACCTCTTCACATTTTGCAACGAATTTTTCGATTCCGTATGCAAGTATTGGATTTAAATATGTCATAACAATTAAAGGAACTTGAATTTCTTCTTTAAATGCTGCAATTTCAGCTAAAATCACTTTTAAGTTCGCACCTTCTTTTAAAGCACGATTGCCAGCTTCCTCTATGACTGGACCATCTGCAACAGGATCAGTAAATGGAATCCCTACTTCAATCGCAGTTGCACCGGCATCTTGTAAGAAAAGAATTTGTTTCCTTATTGCTTTTAATCCGCCATCTCCTGCCATAATGTATGGGATAAATGCTTTTTGACCTGTGTTTACTTTTTTCTCTATAGCTATTTGTAACGGTTTTACTGTCATTATTTTTCCCCTCCCATTGCAGCTCTTACTGTTTCTACGTCTTTGTCTCCACGACCAGATAGATTTATGACCAGAATTTCCTCAGGTTTCATTTTTTTTGCAATCTCTGCAGCTCTATAAATTGCATGAGAACTTTCTAACGCTGGGATAATCCCCTCTGTGCGAGACAATAATTTTAAACCTTCTAAGGCTTCATCATCCGTCACAGACGAATATTTTACTCGACCAATGTCATGTAAATAACAATGTTCTGGACCAACAGCTGGGTAATCTAAACCTGCTGAAATGGAATGTGCCTCTTGGATAAATCCATTGTCATCTTGTAATAAGTACATATAAGCACCGTGTAATACCCCTTCTTTTAAATCTGCAAATGCAGCAGCGTGGAGTCCTGTTTGGATACCACTACCAGCAGCTTCTACGCCATATAATTTGACTAATTCATCATTGACAAATGGATGGAACATACCAATTGCGTTACTACCGCCGCCAACACATGCAACAATTGCATCTGGTAACCTTCCTTCTTTTTCTAAAATTTGTTTTCGTGTTTCCACCCCAATAATTCGTTGGAAATCACGTACTATTCTAGGAAATGGGTGGGGGCCAGTAGCAGAACCTAAAATATAGTGTGTATCTTCTACATTTGTTACCCAGTAGCGGAGCGCTTCATTGACTGCGTCTTTTAAAGTACCGCCGCCTTTATCAACGGAAACAACCTTAGCACCTAGTAACTCCATCCGAAAAACATTTAATGCTTGGCGTTTTACATCTTCTTTCCCCATAAATACTACACATTCAAGATCAAAAAGTGCACAGACAGTAGCGGTTGCAACGCCGTGTTGACCTGCACCTGTTTCCGCAACAATTTTCTTTTTGCCCATTCTTATTGCTAATAGTGCCTGCCCTAATGCGTTATTAATCTTGTGCGCACCTGTATGATTCAAATCTTCGCGCTTTAAGTATATTTTTGCTCCTCCAATTTTCTTTGTTAGACGTTCAGCAAAATAGAGAGGATTTTCTCGACCTACATAATCTTTTAGATAATATTGCAATTCTTTATAAAAAGATGGATCTTTTGTTGCTTCATTGTAAGCTATTTCTAATTCATTTAAGGCAGTCATCAAAGTTTCTGGAACAAATTGTCCACCAAATTTTCCATATCGTCCTGTTTCTTGCTCATTTAATTCTTTAACCATTAGCGATACACTCTCCTTTTACTGTTTCCATAAAACGATGTATTAAAAGATTATCTTTCTTTCCGTTATTTTCTACGCCACTTGAAACATCTAGCATATAGGGATGTGCAATGTTAATGGCATTTTTTACATTCGAAGCATTTAAACCACCTGCAAGAATTACTTTTCTATCTTTTAATAAGGGGTTATTTAATAAATCCCAATTAAAAGTTTTGCCACTTCCACCAGCAAATTGAACCCCAGGTGCATCTAAAAGTAAAAAGTCTGTGTCATATGTTAGTGCTCTTTCTATATCCTCTTCACTTTTCACTGAACATGCTTTAATTGAAGGAACACCGATTTTCTTAATATCCTCATTCGATTCATTTCCATGAAATTGAACATAATCTAGAGGCACTTCTTTAAAAGCTTGTAGTATATATTCAGAAGGTGCATCTACAAATACACCAATTTTTAATACATGATCTGGGATATGTCTTGCTAACTGTGCCGCTTTCTCTATGGAAATTTGTCTTTTACTTTTTGCAAAAACAAATCCAATAGCATCAGCACCGGATTTAACAGCCGAAATGACATTTTCTTCTTCCATCAGTCCACAAATTTTAACTTTTGGAATCATATTCGTACACTTCTTTTTGGAACTTGAAGTGAGTGTAATGTTGTTTCAATATCACCACTACGCATTAATGTCTCTCCAACTAAAACTGCACTTGCTCCAATTTCTGCAACAAACTTTGCGTCAGTAGAATCCTTAATACCACTTTCACTGATTAATACTCGATCTTCATGAAATGGGAATAATTTAGCTACTCTTTCTGTATGCTTTAAATCAACTTCAAAAGTTTTTAAATTACGATTATTGATGCCAATCAGTTTTGCATCAATTTCTAACGCGACTTTAAGTTCTTCTTCATCGTGAACTTCTACTAATACTTCCAATCCTTGATCAGTCGCATAATGATATAATTTTGACAAGTCCTCTTTAGAAAGTGCTGCAACGATTAGTAGAATAACAGAAGCCCCATGTGCTTTTGCAAAGTCAATTTGAACTTCATCAATGATAAAATCTTTACAAAGAACAGGGATTTTTACAATTTGAGTGACATTTTTCAAATCATTAAAACTTCCATTAAAAAACGGTTGATCGGTTAAAACAGAAATACATGCTGCACCAGCCTTTTCATAATCTAGTGCCTGATGAACTGGATTTACGGTACTATTGATAACCCCTTTTGATGGTGAAGACCTTTTAATTTCTGAAATGATTTGAAGATTTTTAGCATTTTTTAATTTTTCAAAAAGAGAAGGCTTTTTTGATACTTCAAAACTTAGTTGAGTAGATTCCTTTTTAAGTCTTAAAACCTCATTTCTTTTTTCAGCAATAATTTTATCTAAGATAGTTGTCATAGGATTTTCTCCTTTCGATGTGCTTCGCTAAAGGCTATTACAGCTTCCAATTTTTCTAATGCTTTTCCAGACTCAATCGTATCGATTGCAAGTTCAACGCCTTCTTTAATTTTGCTAACAGTTCCATATGCAAATAATCCAATTCCTGTATTAAGAGCAACTGCATCAAAGTAAGCATCTCTTTTACCTTTTAACAATTCTCTTAATATAATCGCGTTGTCATCAGGATTACCACCTCGAATAGCGCTTATAGGTGCTTCTTTTAATCCAACATCTTCAGGACGAAGAGAAAAAGGAATTAAATCTTCATGATCAACAAGAACAAACTGATTTTGTCCTGCTAGAGAAGCCTCATCCATTCCACCTGCACCTGTAACAACAATCCCTCTTTTTCTTCCTAACATTTTCATCACAGTTGCATATTCCATCAGAAAATCTTGTCGATATATACCAGTAAATTGAGTTTCTAAATCAACAGGATTTGTTAACGGCCCTACTAAGTTGAATAATGTCGGTTTACCAATTTTTCTTCTTACTTGACCAATTCGTTTTAGCTTTGGATGCACATTCGGTGCGTATAAAAAAGTAACATTTTCTTGTTCCAATAATTTAAGAGTTTCTGGAATAGTCAAATCAGTATGGATGCCTAATGCTTCTAGTACATCTGAACTTCCAGCGGCACTTGAAATTTTACGATTTCCATGCTTGGTAATTTTAGCCCCCGCAGCAGCTAAAACAAGAGCAGATGTCGTACTAATATTAAAGCTATTGCACCCATCTCCTCCTGTTCCACAATTATCCATATAACGATCCATTTCAGCCGGAACCGATAAAGCAAATGATTTCATGATTGTGGCAAGACCTGCAACTTCTTGAGCGGTTTCTCCCTTTTTCGATAAAGCTATCAAAAACTCTTCTATTTCTTCAAGTGGTGTATCATCTTGGAACATTTCCTTTGCGGCATCTAACATCTCCTCATAAAATAGATGTTTGTTGTTTTTAACCTTTTCAATCGCTTGTTGCATTGACAACCTCTCCTCTCTCAGCTCTACTCAACATTTGACAATGCGGTCAAAGAATTTGTTTTTTCGATTGTCTCTTCAAATTCTCTTTCCACTTCTGAATCTTCGACAATACCAGCCCCAGATTGTATATAAGCAATTCCATCTTTTAATAGCATCGATCTAATGGTAATAGCAAAGTCGATATTGCCATTAAAACCTATATATCCAATTGCTCCACCAAAAATATTCCGGTGAGCAGTTTCTATTTGATCGATTAATTCTATTGCAGTTCTTTTTGACAAACCTGTTATCGCACCAGCAGGATAAGTTGACATTAAAGCATCTAATGAGTGATAAACAGGCGATAACTTTCCTTGAATAGTAGAAACTAAATGCATGACATGCTCGTATCTTTCTAATTTCATATATTGTTTTACTTGCAATGTTCCTGGTTGAATCACTTGAAGTAAATCCTTTTTGGCTACTTCTAATAACATGCCGTGTTCATTTTGTTCTTTAGCATTATTTAATAATTCTTTAGCAAGAAGTTGATCTTCCGCTTCATTCATGCCACGTTTTCTAGTTCCACCTATTGGATTTACAGTAATTACATCATCTGTGACTTTAATTAGACTTTCTGGTGATGTACCTAAAACAATATGATCATCAAAATCCATGTAATACATATATGGAGATGGGTTTTGTTTTCTTAATTTTCTGTATATAGAAAATGCATTTCCTGAATAAGTTGCTTGTTGCTGTCTTGATATCACGATTTGACTAACCTTTTTATCCAGAATATAAGATTTTGCTTTTTCTATTTGTTTTAAGAATTGTTCCTTTGAAATGTCGCTTGTAAAAGATGAAAGCACATAACCTTTCTCTTCTTTATCGGTAAGCGGCGTTTGGATTTCCTTAACTAAATAATCTAAATCAACTTTTTGTTGTTCTGGATTTATTTCTGTATGAATAATGATTACTTCATCTTGCAGGTGATCGAATATAACAAGCGTTTCGTAGATAAAGAAATTTACACTAGGGATTTTTAAGGTATTAGGATGCTGCGAATTCACCGCTGTATTATATGAGATATATCCAACTGCGCCCCCAGTAAAAGGAAACTCGGAAGGACCAGTGATTCTAGGCATTACTCGTTTTAAAAGTAATAGTAAATCTCCTTCATAACTGTATTCTTTTCCCGTATAGAATTGTTTTTCTATTAGCTTATTATCACTACCACTATACGATTTGATCGGGTTAACGCCGATCATAGAATATCTGCCATCTTCTTGGAACTTCGCAGCAGATTCAAGTAAGAATTTCCGTTTTCCCTTTAATCTTTGAAAGATTAAGATGGGCGTTAAAGAATCACCATTGAGCTTTTTTACAGTCGTTCTATAATTTTCTTGCTCGATCATCAAAAATCATCTCCTATTAATGTTCAAATTTGAGAAAAAAGATTCAAATCGTTTAGCTAAAAAAATAAAAAAGCCCTCATGAAAGATGTACTCTTTCATGAGGACGATATTGACCGCGTTGCCACCTCAAGTTGAAGTTTTGAAACTCCCTCTTAAATCCGTAACGAGGATTAGACGTCATCCATTACTCACTTTGTTTTGACGGATGCTCTCATAAGTCCATTCACACACTACATTGATCAGCTTACACCAAACGCTGACTCTCTATACAATGTCAAATATGCTACTACTCTTATTCTTCAATTTCTCAGCTATGCTTAACTATTCTAATCTCAACTCATCGGACCAATCTCGCTACCGAAATTGCTATCCATTCGAACCATTTATTAACTGTTATATTAAAGATTCAACATGAAAATGTCAACCTTTTTTATTATTCTGAATTATATTTTAATTAATTTTTAGTTTTTAAGTGTTGGCATTACAAACCATCCCTTTAAGTATTTACTTTGTATGTTTGCCCATTTCACTTTTTAATAATCTTTGTTACTTTTATTTCTAATTCTAAGCCATTTGGAATAATTGCAATGATACTGCTTTTGTTATCTGGCTCATTATATAATTTTGTTTGTTCATCTAAAATGATGCTGTTAGTTACTAAACTTTATTTACTTGCTGTTGTATTTGTTGCTTTTGTTAAATAAGAATAACATATCCAACCTTTTTTCCCGTTATAGCTTCCATAAGCCCATTTCACATTATTAACCGTCGTAGTTTTAGAAATAGTAAGTTTTGTACCTTTAGGAATTGTCACTAAAATAGCCGTTTTTGTTGATGCTGTTTTACGTAGGTTTACATTCGCTGTCGTTAACACTGTCTCTTTTACTGATAATGTCGTTAATGTTGTGGCTTGATATTTTTTTAAATAGGAATATGAAACCCAGCCTTTTTTCCCGTTATAACTTACATAAGCCCATTTCACATTATTAATTGTCATAGTTTTTGTAACGGTAAGTTTTGTTCCATTCGGAATTGTCGCCAATTTTGTTGTTTTTGTTGATGCTGATTTACGTAGGTTGACATTCGCTGTTGTTTTCACTGTTTCTTTCATTGATAATGTCGTAAATGTTGTGGCTTGGTATTTTTTTAAATATGAATATGAAACCCAGCCTTTTTTCCCGTTATAACTTACATAAGCCCATTTCATATTATTAACCGTTGTGGTCTTTGTAACAGTAAGTTTGGTTCCATTCGGAATTGTCGCCAATTTCGTTGTTTTTGTTGATGCTGATTTACGTAGGTTTACATTCGCTGTCGTTAACACTGTCTCTTTCACTGATAATGTCGTTAATGTTGTGGCTTGATATTTTTTTAAATAGGAATATGAAACCCAGCCTTTTTTCCCGTTATAACTTACATAAGCCCATTTCACATTATTAATTGTCATAGTTTTTGTAACGGTAAGTTTTGTTCCATTCGGAATTGTCGCCAATTTTGTTGTTTTTGTTGATGCTGATTTACGTAGGTTGACATTCGCTGTTGTTTTCACTGTTTCTTTCATTGATAATGTCGTAAATGTTGTGGCTTGGTATTTTTTTAAATATGAATATGAAACCCAGCCTTTTTTCCCGTTATAACTTACATAAGCCCATTTCATATTATTAACCGTTGTGGTCTTTGTAACAGTAAGTTTGGTTCCATTCGGAATTGTCGCCAATTTCGTTGTTTTTGTTGATGCTGATTTACGTAGGTTTACATTCGCTGTCGTTAACACTGTCTCTTTCACTGATAATGTCGTTAATGTTGTGGCTTGATATTTTTTTAAATAGGAATATGAAACCCAGCCTTTTTTCCCGTTATAACTTACATAAGCCCATTTCACATTATTAACCGTTGTGGTCTTTGTAACAGTAAGTTTGGTTCCATTCGGAATTGTCGCCAATTTTGTTGTTTTTGTTGATGCTGATTGTCGTAGGTTGACATTCGCTGTTGTTTTCACTGTTTCTTTTACGGAAATTGTTGTATTTTTAGGTTCTTCGTTTAATTTTAAATAATTTTTTGCTACCCAGCCCACATGATCTTGCCATTGTATTTTAGCCCAATTAATGCCGTCAACCTTTTTAGTTGAAATAACTTTCACTTTATTTCCTTTTTTTAATACAAAGAGCAGTTTACCATTTAAACCAGCTGCTTGACGGAACTTCACATTTGCTGTTGTTAAGTAGTTTGCAGTTGCTGCTTTTGCTTGTAATTCTTGCAAATTGAATGGATTTTCAACATAAAAAGCTGTTCCGACAGAACCTGTAATTGCACTAATTAACACTAATTTCGATAATTTTTTAAATGACAAAGTAAAAATCCCCTTTTATCTCTTTATTGATTAGATTTTTGTCAGGTACAACTATTGATCCTTCTCCAACAAAGAATAATTCTATATTGCAAGTCAAATTAATGAATGAGTTATCATTCAGTTAATTTCCATAACGTTAATTTTTAGTATAAAATTATTAATTTATTTATATTTTAAATCATATTCTATTTTCTGCTTGCAAGAATATGAAAATAGGCTTATAGTAATCGCAATTTTATAGTTATAAAACGCTAAAACGAATGACCCTAATAACTAAGCATTTCCATATATTTCATTCTAAAAATCCTGGAGTATTGGTTTAACTTTTTTGACTTATTTATCTTATCTAACTATACTAAATGTTTTTTACATAACATTGTATATGTGTTTGATCTTTATAATTTTTATAAATAGCCAAAGCTAATACATTAAATACCTACCAATAACCTCTATCTGTAAGAATCAAATTCTACGAACATATTTAAATTATTTCATGCCTTATTTAAGCAATATAGATAATATATACCCTTTGCATAGTTTAAATGAATAAAACCTAATTAGTGCATCTTCTAATTATTTTTTTAAATATTTATTCTATGTAAAAATAGTAATACTTTTAGTGGATAAACTATCAATAGAGACCAATGACGACACCTGAATAAGTATAGCACCAATATGTAAAATTATGTATATATCTTTATAACCACCATGGTAATAATGTTATATTATGGATATGCAAAAAAAGAAAAGACCATTTTCTATATAAGAAAATGGTCTTGGTAATTTTATTATTATAACATATTCTCTTTTAAGAATATGACCAATGAACTAGCTATTTCTGGTGTAACACCATGTCCGTCTTCAAAACGTTTGAATGTAACATCTGCACCGTTTTCAATAAAGAAGTCTCTACTTGCTTCTCCCCATTGATATGGAAGTGCCATATCATATGTACCATGTGATATGAAAACAGGCATACCTTCAATAGAATGTTTTTTGTATTCATTTTTAACGAATTCCGGAATATAACCGCTTAATGCTACAATTCCAGCTAACTTTTCTTTTCCCATTGCAAAAGCTAAAGATTTTGCTAAAATTGCACCTTGACTGAATCCCATTAAAAAGATTTTTTCTGCATCAATTGAATATTCGGTAAGAGCTTCTTCTATAAAATTCATAATATGGAGTACAACTTGATCAAATACTTTTCTATGAGGTTTGCCAAACTCTTCAATTGTAAAGAATGCATAACCTGGTTCATGTATGATGGGGCCTTGTAGACTAAATATGTGACATTGATCTTTAATATCATTTAATAATCCTGGTAAATCATGTTCGTCGCTTCCCATACCATGCATTAAAAAAACGGCAGGATATAATTTTCCATGCTCCATATCTTTTGGCGCAGAATGTATAAATGTGAATGGTGAATTCATTAATATCTTCCTTTCAGGATAATCTGGTTCTATGATAACATACTATTTTTTTAAGTCATAACAAGCTTTCTCGAATTCGACAATTTTTCACATTAAGCATAGAAATAAAGTAGGAATAAGATGTATGATATGAATAAAGATTGGGAGGCGTTATCATGGATAGTTTTTTACGAACAGATACTCAAAGAGACTTAATAGCAAAGCTTGAGGAATTAATCCCTGTTTTTCAAAAGCGTGAACCTCAATTAGACATTCGAGGATCTTTTCCATTTGAAAATCTTGAGGATTTGAAAAAAATAGATTATACAAAATTGACATTACCTAAGGAATATGGTGGTCTAGGTCTTGGCTTATATGAATATATTCTAGCTCAAGAAACTATTGCAGTTGGATGTGGTTCTACAGCTCTTGCTCTTGGTTGGTCAAATGGTACGATTCTAGAATATGTGGAAAGTCAACATTGGAATCCAGAAGCTGCTAAAATCGTACTAAATGCCATCGCGGATGGTGGCCTTATCAATACAGCAGCATCAGAAAGAAATGCAGGGAGTCCAACTCGCGGAGCTTTACCTACGACAACTGTTGTAAAAGATGGCGATGAGTTAATTATTACGGGAGAAAAAATCTTCACATCTGCAGCTCCGGCCCTAACTCATTTCATCATTACTGCCACAAATAGAGATAATGAAGTGGAATCTATACTTGTTCCAAGTAATACTAAAGGCATTTCATTGGAAGATTCATGGGATTCACTAGCCATGAGAGGAACTGCCAGTCAAACGTTGATATTAGATCATGTACGTGTTCCAAGTACATACATTTTGCAAACAAGCGCTCAAAGAGCCAAAGGAACGAAAGGTTGGCAATTACACATTCCTGCATGTTATATAGGGATAGCAAGAGCAGCTCGAAACTATGCGATGAAATTTGCTACATCTTATATTCCAACTTCTTTAGGTAAACCTATTGCTGAAGCACCTAATATTAAGCACATGATAGGAGAAATGGAACTAACTCTCACAACAGCAAGACATATGTTATATGGAACGATCGAGAGATATGAACATTGTGATGATAAAGCGAACTTTAAGGAACCTTTAGAAGTTACAAAAATTCACGTAACAAATGCAGCGATGAAAGTTGTTGATCTTGCGATGAGAATTGTAGGAGCAAGGGCATTATCAGAATCCAATCCAATGCACCGTTATTATTTAAATGTGCGTGCAGGATTATATAATCCTCCGATGACTGATGTGATTCAAACAAAATTAGCGAATGAAGCAATTAATACGTTTTTGAATAAATAGAAGCAAAAAGCCGATTCTCAACTAAGAGGATCGGCTTTTTCATTCGTAGAAATCCATATACTTTTTATCTCCTTATATTAAGCTAACCTATATTCTATTGTACCTGTGTGGAATTCGCACATGCATTTACGAGATCTTGCCGTCTTCCGCTCCACAATTATTAATGTTGCTTTGAGCTAAAAATTTGATCGTTTTTTCTGTTATTCATAATCGTACCTGTTTATTTAATTAAGCAATGATAAATTTTAGAGATTTCATTGAATCACATTTAATTTCGATTTTCTAGAGAATTAACACATTTTCCTTCACTGTGTTTTGTCTTACCTTCAAAAATATCTGTAACACCATCAGATAATAATTTATCTTTTTCACAAAATTGTTTAACTGTTTTCCTTTTTTTGGTGATTCCATAATAGTATGTCACATCTTGTTCATCTTTAAAAATAACCATGTAATGGCCATGATAAAAATCTTTATTTATAATATATTTCGGCTCTACGTAACTTGCTTCCATTATGTCCTTTTTCGTATAACCCTTTTTCTCTAAATAGACTGGAACATTTTTATTTGCTATATATTTTGTATAAGGATTTCCGTTATTTAATACATAAAAGAAACCAAAAGGAAACGCCACGATAATGAATATAATTAGACCAACAGCAAACCATATAATTTTCTTCTTGATATCATTTTCCTCCCTATTAATAAGGCATTAATTTAGAGTTTAAAAAAACTTTACTTAAAGTCGTGCCTCAATTGTTGTTCGATGAAGTCAAACTTGTTCGTTTATTGGTTTTTACATTATTTACTTGAACCCATATTTTAAAAGCTAACTGATCGTAACAATAAAATTATGAAATATATGTAAAATAACAACTGACCATAATGAACCCGTCTTCTTGTAAACAAAACCAAAAAGTAAACCAACAGCGAAAATATATATATGACTCCCAAACACGAAAAACTCTGAATTATAAATCCAAATTGGATAGTGTATTATTAAAAATAATAAAGCTGTAATGATATTCGCTTTCCAAAAAGTAAATTTTTTATTAATCTCTTGTAAAATTAATCCCCTGAAAACAATTTCTTCAGCAATACCTGCCATAAGAAAAGAATTAAGATAGTCGTCAAAAGACAGTGAAAATTGAAACGATTTTCCATTAAGAATATAAGTTCCAAATGCAAAATATAAACCAAGCACGAGTGATAGAACTGCTCCCCATAGTAATCCTTTCTTTACATTAACATTCAGTTTTAAATAGTGAACTGGTGAATTGTTTAGATAGTATTTTATATATAACCAAGCAGGAACTATCCAAATTAAAAACTTAACTATTGCCTCAAATATCGCTGAGGTTTTTTCATCAAATAAATCAATATACTTTACAAACCAAAGTTCTTTTAGAGCCCACATCAAGTAAAATATTAATAGATACATCAGCATTATTTTTACTTCACTAATTCTATCTCTTTTTTTGATACTTAACTTTGATTGCATAACCCCCTCCATAAACCATAAATTTAAAATTTAAAAATTTGCTTAGATTACCAATAGAAATGAACAAAATGAATATATTATTTTCTCGATAAGATCTCAAAACTGCTGTGATAATGTGGTTTACCATGCGATAAATCCAAAGAATATGAATTGGAAAAACTAATAATTTCATATTCAGAAACTAATCCTTTAAACTCAGTTTCCGTGAAATAATGTAGATTCATGTTTTTGTTATGATTAAAATATGTATTCTCATCTATTTCTTCATATTTCTTCTTTATATTTTTAATACTAGCTTCATCTATATTAAAAGCACTTATGTAAACATGTCCATTCTTTCGTAAGCCTGCATTTACTTTATTGATAATTTTACTTATTGCATCTGGTGTGAAAAAATTTAATACATTAGATAAAATGATTAAGTCGTATTTTTCAGAAGAAATATCGAATGATAGAATATCATTTACACTGGCATTTATTTGAACGTCCAACTTATTAGATAATTCTTTACATCTTTGAACTGCAGTTTGCGAGAGGTCTATCCCCTCTACTTCAAAGCCAAGCTTCGCAAAAAATAGTGCGTTTCTACCTTCACCAATTCCTATATCCAAAACCTTTCCGTTATCCGGTAGTAATTTTACATATCTAGTCAACACTTCATTTGGCTTTAATCCCCATAAAATGTCGTTTGATTTGTAATCCTCTTCCCAATTATATTGATTCATAAGTACCTCCACCCACGCGAAATTTTTATAAAGAAAATAATTCAATTTTCAATTTAATTAACATATAATAATAGAATATCGCATTTATAATACATAATTATACCATATATACATTTTAGAGGGATTTATTAAATGGATTTTAACGGAGGTTTCAATGAGGAAGTATACAGGGATTTTATCAATATTATTGCTTCTTTTTAGTATCAGTTCACTTTTCTTAGGGTCTCAATTCAAATTTTTTTCTGATTACTTATACCAAATTATGTTTCTTTCATATATATTATCTTGGATCTTTACACTTATTTCAAAAAAGGGCATCTGGAAAACATTATCTCTAATTGCATTAATACTCGTCTCTATTGCATTCATCGGATTCTTTCTAATAATGACTATACTTTGGGATAGACCATAATCGTTCTTCTTTATTTTAGGCTGATTTATAGCTATTTTGCGTCTATAAAAAGTTTCCACGAATTAAAGGATTACATCACGAAACTATCAATGAACGTCAGAACACCATCATAAGAAAATTGGATGAAACATTTTCAAGGTGTAGGTCGCTAATTCGAGGCCATCTATTAGGTACAGAAGTATTCTAAAAAGAAAAAGCAAACAAACGTTGGTAAACCAAAGTTTGTTTGCTTACTTTATTGGGGCAATGCTCTAGAATTTTTCCGATTCTTTTACTGAAATACTGTTATTTTTTATAAGACGATAGTGAAATTATTTAATTTCGAGTATTTTTCAAATTTATATATAAATCTAAGGTAAATTTCCTATACTAATAACACCATTCACAGGAGCGTCATCATGATTTCATTCATCCTAACTAGAAACCGATACTTAAAGATTTAATGCATTCATTCAAAGAAAAAGTGTTTTTATCTTTCCTATCAACGTTACTTCTCATTAATTTACCTAGTGTTCTCTATTACACATAAATTGAAGGCTGGCGCACTCTGGAGGCGACCTACTTCTCACGGGTTAGCTTGATCCCAAGTAGCCTTGAAATTGAGCTATTTCCGCGAACCAATCCAAGAAAAATCTTTACAATGTGATGTATTTAATAGTCGGCGTAGGAGTCATGATTGGGCTTTTGGCGATTAATGCAAAAGAGTTCATTAATTTTGTTTAATAACTTGATAAAAAAGAACATCCTATGGAGAGTTTGAAAGAAAAGTGCGACAAGGAGAGCTTGCGCTTATAGCGAGGAGTGATATACAACGATTCATTTGTTCGATATCAAAAGGATGCTGTTGGTCATTTTGGTGTTAAATCTAATAGATGGCATTTGTACGGCTTGGGGACTCAGCAATCAATGGATTGAAGAAGCGAACCCACTGTTGAGTTCGTTTTCGCCCTTAACGATTCTTGGAATAAAGGTTTTCTTATCTGGTTTCATTTTGTTTTTGTGGAAATCAAATTTCCCTACAAGGTTAACGAATGTTTGGCGTGTAGTACTTTCTTTCATCATGTTCTTATATAGCGGGATATTCTTTCTACACATGACATGGATGGTTCTTGTGCTAATATAATTTGTTAGAAATATAGTCCCTCAATAGACTATAAATCTGTGAATTAAGATACTACACCAAATAATCTATATATGAATTCAATCTCGCTTTTGACAGACTTCTCCCTTTTGGGAAGTTGTCCTTTTCTGAACGTATGTATAAGATATAGATAATTTGTTTGGTTGTTCGAAATGTTTTTGTTCCAAGCATAGAACTATCTGTTTCTTAATTTATCCTACAAGGATGCGCTATATGAATTGCTCTTTCTTTATAGCCAAGTATACGCGGTGAAGTTTTCCTAACAACCAAAGGCAAAACAATTTAATAGTTTTAAAAGAATTAGGGGCTGATCCACTCATTTTGTTAGCCCCTAAGCCTTATATCAAATCATCATACCTTCAACAAAATCTTGCCTTGATATTGACGGCTTTCCATTAAATCATGAGCCTTAGGTGCATCACATAATTCAAATATACGTGCAATTGGTAGTTTTAATAAGTCTTCTTCAAATAGTTTACATACCTTTTCAGCAACAGGTTTTAAACGTTCAGGATGGTGCTTTCTAGTTGTTCCTAAACTGAACCCTTTTACATTTCTACAACTAGAATGAACATCACTCGTTTTAAAGTGTCCTACTCTCCCACTACTATTTCCAAATTGCACAAGTGTCCCATAGAACGCTAAACACTCCATGCTTTGACTTGTCACATCACCAGCGACAGAATCGAAGATAACATTGGCACCTTCTCCATCTGTCAAATTTAATACAGTTTCAACAAATGTGTCATATGTAGTCACTACGTCTGCACCTAGTTCTTTTACATAGGCTTCTTTTTCAAAATTTCCTACTACACCTATAATTCTTTTTACTTTTGCTAGTTTTGCAAGTTGAACAAGCATTGATCCTACTCCACCGGCAGCACTATGAATGACAACTGTATCTGTTTCTTGTACCTGTCCTATTTCATGAATAAGTATGTATGACAATATTGCAACTGTTGGAAAAGTTGCAGCAATATCAAATGACAAAGCATCAGGAATTTGATAAACGAGAGCGTCTTTTGCAACTACATATTCTGCGTAAGAGCCATTTTTAGGAAACGCAATCACTCGATCCCCTTTTGAAAAAGAACTATTTTCACCCACCTCCTCAATTGTCCCAGCTACATCTAAACCTAAAACCATTGGGAAATTTCCTTTAGCTTTCTTTCCCGTTCTATTTTTTACATCTGCAAAATTCACGCTTGTAAAGGCTGTGCGAATTAATACTTCATCCTCACCTAATACAGGTTTTACTACATCTGTATACTTTAATACATTTGAATCACCGAATTCATTTTGAATAACTGCTTTCATCATTATTCCTCCCTCGTATTTATCTCTCTAGGGTGTTCTTTATTGGTTCATTATTTCTTAACGAATTAATCCCCATCAAACCAATAAGTACAATAACTCCTCCTCCGACTAAAAATATACTAGTTGTAGAAAGAAGAGGTAACACACTACCAATGACCATTAAAGATAACGTATCACTAGTATAATTAATAGATGATGATATGCTGAACATTTTGCCTAACATATTGCTAGGAGCATGCTTTTGGATGATGACAATTCTTGCAAGGCCTTCACTCGCCTGACCTATTCCAATAATAATTGCGGCTAAATAGATCACAAAAATCGTTGGTGATAACCCCATTATCAATAAACCACTACCCCATAGAGTGATTCCTATATTAAAAACTATTATTGGATTAAAACTTTTCAGTGTACCTAGACTAATAGAAGTCGAGAATGCTGCAGCACCAAGTATCCCTGTAATAATCCCGAAAGTTGAAATATCTTTACCTAAATTGGAATCTAAATAAATGGGCAATCCCACACGCCATAATCCTGTATTGATCAGTATACTGATTCCTTGAACAAATACAATGAAGAGAATACTTCTATTTGATGTTAAGAAAGATAAAGTAGATTTAATTTCGCCTATTGTTCCTTGTTCACTTTGATTCGTATCAAAATGAGTATGATAGTTAATCAGTAAATGAAAGATAATCGATATACTTATTAAAATAAATGCTAGTGTTAGAATATGAATTTGATATGTAAACTTAACAACTATACCTACTGAAGCTGGAATTAGAATACTAGCACCACGTTGAATTGAATCTAAAAGGGCGTTACTTCTTTGTAATTTAATATTCGTAACTAATTCTGGCAACAAAGCTCGAAAACTAGGTTCTGCAAAACAATTTAGAACACTTATTAAGATTGCTATACAGATTAGTAAAACATAATTTAGAACCCCGGAAAAATACATAATCGGAATAGCACCAATTAAAATCGCAATTAGAAAATCACAATTAATCATTAATCTTTTTTTGTTCCATTTATCAGCTTTCACGCCCCCATAAATACCTAAAATAATAAATGGCAAAGTTTCAGCCATAACCATGAAAGACAAATACAATGGTGAATTATTCGTTAACTCCATCGTTAACCAAATTAGTTCCAAGCTAAATAATATTAAAGAGCTTCTTTTAAAGAATCTACCCATTAATAAAAAGATAAAATTTCTCTCACTTAAAGTATGTTTAAATGGAAGTTTCAATTGCAAGCATCCTTTCCGGTAAAGTTTACAAGTCTATTAATAAGATTGTTTTACTTCGATGCATAAAAAGTTAACTCCTCTTCTGAATATGGTGGTTCTTTACGAATACCAGAAAATAATGACTCATCAACAGGTATATTGAGCATTTGACCAACCTTAATCGCAAATTCACGATACGCGAAGGCGATTGCTGTAATGATATTCTTATCTACAGTAATTGGTTGCCGAACAACATTCCTTTTAGAAAGAAATTCAAACATATCAAATGCTTCCTCAAACAATCCTGAACTAAATTTTGTGTCTTCTAACAATCCTGCTTTCGCTAACAAAACAGGAGAACTTGAAATACTTGCTATTAGAATATTCTTATTATTTTTTAGACTTTTTAAGAATTGTATATTACGTTCATCTTCTATCGCTTCTTTAAAATCAATCATTCCCGGTAAGACAAGTACATCATATTCAGCTTGATTGAATTCAGCAAAGGTCTTATTAGGAATAACTTGGATATAATCCTCACTCATATAAATTTTATGTTCTGCACCGAACACATCCAACTGCTTATTATGAAACATAAACAATGACGTGAGACAGGTAACTTCTTGTAATGAAAAGTTTGGATATATCATAAGTGCTGCTTTTTTCACTATATTTCCCCCTCTAAGACTCAATTTTCACTAGAGTTAATAACGCCTCGATTTGTTTTAATGAGTAAAGGTGCTACGATTCCTTTCTTGTCTGAGAAAATCCATCTTCTCCCCACAGGCGCTACAATTATATAAACCCCATCTTCATATTCACCCATAAAGTTTAGGTATTGATCATACGAAATTGGTTCATTATTTTTGGATGATATACCTAGTTTCTGAATCTTTTCGATATTCTTTTTAATATCTTGTGAGGTTAATCCAATTTCACTTATATTGACAACATGCATAGGGGTAAATGTTTCTTCAGTTGCAGGTGCAGTTGTTTCTCTAGCAATGTACTCTACAATATTGCCTGCAGGATCTTCAAAGTAAAATGATTTCGCTTTCGATTCAACAAAGTGTACTTCATCTTCACCATCTTCTGTTGCTAAAGATATTCGTTGTTGAATCCATTTTTTTGCCTCATTAAAAAGATTAGGTGGAATATTAAATGCAAAATGATAATAATAAGAATTGTTTTCGTCCTTATGCAAAGTTAAAATACTACTGCCTGTTTGAAAATTTGCAACTATATTATTTTCAGAAATACATCTAAACTCCAAAATATTTTTATAAAAAGAAACTGTTTCTTCGTAATTCGAAATATAAAGCTCAATTTGTTCAATTTTCACATTAATCTCCCCCTTTTTCCCTATCATAAATTGGAAACGGAAGGATTAACATACATCATTAGATTGAACTTCAAGTTTAAGATTCAAAACTATAAATCTGTACTTACTATATTTAAAACATTATTTTTGTTTTCTTTTTCTTCGGCCATATAAAATAAGAAATCGTAAAAAGAAAATCAATGCCTAGTACTAGCGCCCATATTTTAATCACATCAAGTAGTGCTTCCGTTCGTGTTGTATCTTTTATTAAGCTAATCATCATTATTATTAAGCCAGCACCAAGTAGAAATGATAATATGTGCTTACTAAAACCTTTTAAATAATGCAATGCATAATCCATTCCGGATAACACAACTGGCTTTGTACCTTCCTTTTTAACATAGAAAAGGAATCTCTTATCTGCCCAATCAATCATACTTTTTCCAAATCCAATTGATATACCGATATAAACGGCAGCGATACCATGCGATACTGTCGCAGTAGCACCACGATATAAATCGAAAGTTGTTATGATTAATAAAATCAAATCAATAACAGGTGTTAAAGCCATTAAGAATAGCCCTAATTTTTTTCGATTGAACACATATCGTGTGACAAGTCCTAAAATAATAACAATCCAAAACATGATTTCACATGCTACAATCATCCATGCTACAAAATTCAAAGAAACCCTCCATATCTAATTATTTTCTATAAGTCTTTATATAATATCTCCCCAGGTAAACCATCAATCTCGCATACCTTTAGAGAATGAAAACCTAAGCTTATTAATATTTTCCTCGATGCTACATTATTTGGGTCAATAATGGCAGTCAATTTTTTTAATCCATCTTCTTTTGCTTTTTCAACTAAGGCATTAGCTATTTCACTACCAAATCCCTTTCCCCAATATTTTGGTAGGAGCATATAGCCTATTTCCGCTTCATTATCATTATCTTTATTGATAGTTAGATTACCTGAACTTAGAAATTCATTTGTGGCATTATTAAAAACTTTGAAGCTTCCATACTTATCAAAAAGTGCTTTTTGTTTAATCATTTTATTGAATCTTTCCCTAGCAACTTCTAATGGAATGGCCTTTTCAGTAATCATGGCCATTACCTTTTCATTTGAAACCAACGAATAATAAAGTTCAAAATCATTTACAATAAATTTAGCTAATTTAAGATTCGACAATTTATTTAATCCTTTCTATAAATTTCCTATTTTAAATAGATAATATCTATTATAGTATAAAGATGGTTTTAAGTTTCAAAAGAATATTCTATAATTATTTAATATCTTATTGCGCTCTTCTTTTTTTGTTTATATAGACTATCGAGGTCTGTAATTTTAATAAAAATCAATTTTTATTATTAAAAATATGAACGATTTACATAATATTCGTATTTTGAATCAGCCTAACTATAAATAATTTATATAGAGGTGATTCGAATGAATAAATACTTCGTTTTTCTGTTTACATTTATGCTCACTTTTTTCTCACTCTCATTTTCATCAAATGCTGATTCAACAAGTGATGACATTGAGTTGTATTATTACGACATCGGCTATAAAGATGTGGCAAATGCTGTTATAGATGGTCAAAAACATTTCAAGAAACAAATATCTTTGCCATCAAAATTGCCGGAAGTAACGTTTACACATGCTTTTGGCCGGATGAATGACTTAGAAGGTGATGAAAGTGATGAATTAGAGTTTACTTTTTTACACGAAGACAAGGCACAAAACCATTTTAAAATTCTCATTAAACCAGTGAAGTATCAGCTTCCTTTTGAAGAAAAACATATTAAGCAAAAGATCAAACTCAATAATGGAGATGAAGCTATATATAGTAAAAGGTTTACTGGATTTGATACTATTGCTTTCGAAAAAAATGGATTTCAATATCTATTAAGCATGGATGAAGACTGTGGGAAGAAAATGTCTGTTGATGCACTAATTGATATAGCTAACTCCATTAAGTAAAACAATTCAATTAGTGTTGTGACCTTATCCCTACATTTGGACATTTAGGTTATTACAGAACTGAATATAGATGAAATTAAAAGAAAGACTTGACTCAACACCTTTTGTTGAATCAAGTCTTCAAAATTTTGATGATTTATAATATAGTTTATTGTATTATTCATTTGCAATTAAACTTAAAATTGTATAAGATTTTGTCTATGCAATTATAAGCTTGTTATTTGGTATGCTCATTTACTAAATTACCTTTTAAGCATAATAGTCAATTTTAAATACAATTACCAATAAAGGAGAAGCCATGGACATTTTAATAAGACCTATTAAGAGAACTGATTATAGTAAGCTCAAACCGTTATTAGATGAGTTAGGTTATCCTTCTTCAGCTGAGGATATTACTAATCGTTTTATTGAATTACAGAAACATCCTGATTATGAGGGTTTGGTAGCCATAAAAAACAGGCAAATCGTTGGTTTCGCAGGAGTTTGTAAAGCTTATTACTTCGAAATGACAGGTAAATACAGTAGAATCTTAGCATTTATCGTAAGGTCAAAAGAACGTCAACAAGGTATTGGAACAAAATTACTAAAATCATGTGAGCAATGGGCTATCGATCAAGGTTGTAATGCAATCACACTTAATAGTGGTAATCGTGAAGAACGTCAAATTGCACATACTTTTTATAAAGGAAATGGCTATACTGGAAAAAGTACAGGGTTTGTTAAGAAACTTACTTAATCCATTAAATGAATAAATCGTACATATCATTGATCAATAAGACGACTATCTCACTCTAATAAATCTGATATTTCATTTTCTGTAATTGGTTTATTTAGTGAATAGTAAATGTCATTGATTTCAATTCCATCATCTAAAAATGTAATAGAAAATTCTTTTTCGTCACTAAAAAGGTTTGCATGATATATATACCCCTTTGTTTTTTCATGATGTTTCATTTTCTTATATATTCTCTCGGTTAATAGATCAACAAATTGTTGTTTATCTTCTTTTAAACTGTATCGTTTACCATTTCTTCCATCAATGACATCTATTTTGGATAATGATTTCACGTCAACAATCTCTTTAAATTCCTTTGAGTTTGTCTGAGTGCAGCCGCTAAGGGTTAAAAGAAATACAAACGCAACTACTTTTTTCATATTATTTTTCCCTTTCATTCTGCACTAAGTTAGAGTTTCTACCTATAAAATCAATTACTTGGCGAGTTGAATAAATTAACGCATCATTTTCTATTTTCTCTCTTATACTGAGTGCATCATGAAGATTATCTTTTGCTAATGTTACATCACCTAATTCTAAGAAACATTTCCCTTTGTGTTGATAAATGTAATGCTTGTAATCTTCTATTTGATATACATTTGATATATTTATAGCATCATCCAACAATTCGAGTGCTTTTTTATGTAAATTCGCATATTTGTATGCTTCACCCAAACGTATCATTGTTATGATCTGCTTCCGTGGTTCATGTTGACTAATGGTTAAACATTTTTGGAAATATTTAATTCCTTCAGTAGGATTGTTTAGTATGCGATATGAGTAACCTAGAAAGCTAAATATACAATATTGTTCATCCATTGTTAGTGAAGTTTCTAGTAAAATCTCTGTCTCTTGAATAAAGATATGAAAATGTGATTTTGAATTTGTTTGTTCCCTAAAATATTGATCCTCATCAAAGAATACATGTTGACTTAACCTATTAAAATCTTTCTTCACTTTTTCTATACTCATGACTACCTCCATCACTAATTTTCAGTAAGTCCTTTCTTGAATAAACCATTTTACTAATATCACGATACTCAGCTATTTTGAGTGATAAAGCCCCAAAAAAGAATATATTATACTAAAAGCTTAAATTTCCTGCTTTAGCAAAGAAAATTTAGGCTTCACACTCAAAATTTCATTGACGATTATTTTTTCAATTACTGATCAATGGGCTAGCATTGTTCGAGGTCGAGTTGCCTTAAACCAATGTAAACAAAGTATGAAAATGATTACGATATCAATAATATCTCCCCCATAATACATGAGCATGCCACCAAGTTCTGCTTGATCTACGGTTACTCCATTAGGCGGGTTCGCATAAATATACTTTGATAGAATACCATGGCCAGCTAAGGCAGCGACTAATACGATTGCTCGGGTTCTAAAAGAAATTCTATGAGGTATTGGATCGATATAAATCATTGATACTGTAAACAAATAACCGGCCAAAAATATATGGAAATGGACAATTAGATGTAAAAGGATATACTCATGCATAAGTGAGAATAGATTGGTAGTGTATAAAATCCAAAGCCCTCCTATGTTAAGAAGGGATGCAACAACAGGATTAGTAATTATACGGAATGGCCAGCTTCTTATAACTTTTGAAAATCTTCTAGCTATTGGAACACTTAACGTTCGTAGTAAAAGTGTCATTGGCGCAGCAAGGACCATAAGCAGCGGCGCAAGCATGCCTAAAAAAAGATGTCCAAACATGTGAGCTGTAAAATCTACATGTGCGCGATTTGCTAAAGGGCCTACAACTGAAAAAGTTGCTAAAATACAACCAAGAGCCCAACAGAAAATACGATGGATTGGCCAAGGTTTGTAACGCTTATTGGATACCACAACAGCAACGATATACATGACCAAAGCCAATACAAACGGTAGTCCCAAGACAAGCTGGGGAATTATTTCGACTATATTGTGGAATTGTGTTCCATTGCTATGATGAATATGGTTATTGATAATCATGCGAGATATCCTTCCTCAATTGATGTCTATCTCTTGTACTTACAAGAAGACGAAGACCATTTATAATCATTAAAAACGCCAATATATTCCATATTAAATCGTAAATAATTACATTCTCTACATAACGAATTTGGTGTATCTCCATTATCTTGTGTTGAATGGTACCGTCATATAATTGAAATCCGCCAGAACCTGTAAACACTCCTCCTAACCATCTCTTAAACCACAGTGCATTTCGTCGCCTGAGATCTGCGAAAAGAAATAATCCTCCAATAGTTGCAAACCAACTAAATGCATGAAATAGTCCGTCTGAAATGAGTCCAATATCAGTTGTGGATTTGTCATAAAAATGATGCCATCGTAGAAGTTGATGAAAAACTGTCTCGTCTATAAAGGCTGCTAGCCCCATTCCAAATAGAACTCCAGACCACAAATTACGACTTAAATAAACAGATTGAACATTATTTTTGTCAGCCATTTTTTACTCCCTTATAACATAATTATCTATATTCAGTGTAACCTCCAATTTTCCTAATTAAACAAGGCTATTCAGGATTATCAGAAAAATGGCCATCTATTTTCTTAGTTAACGCTTGCTCAAATACTAACAATCTATCAAATTCAAAGTTTATTATTAATTTGTAGGTCTGACTTTTTTATCACCATACAAAATAAACCGAATTATTTTATTTCTATTTACTTACCAATTAACAAGTGATAGAATTTTCAATTAATATATAATGCGAGGTGATAACCATGAACTATACGATTAGAAAAATGGATAAAAAAGATATATCCGGAGTACAACAGGTGGCCAAAACAAGTTGGCATCATACATATGCTGGGATCATACCTTTTGATATTCAAGAGAATTTTTTAAACATGGCATATAATGACGAAAGGTTGCAAAGAAGGTTAGAACTATCGCATATGTTTGTTGCGGTTTCAGAAGGTAAAATAGTTGGTTTTGCTAATTACTCCCCTTTAAAAGAGGATGCAACAGCTGAACTTTCTGCCATTTATCTATATCCTGAATATCAAGGATTCGGCATAGGCACTTCCCTTTTACACGAAGGCATAAAACTTCTAAATGGTGTTAAAGAGATATATATTAACGTTGAACGCGATAACAAATCTGGAAGAGATTTTTATCACGCAAAAGGATTTACAATTGTTTCAGAATTCGATGATAACTTTGATGGCCATATTTTAAAAACTGTTAGAATGGTTTTGAAAGTTTCATCATAACAACTAAAAATGCAGAAATATAGATAATACTATTTCTGCATTACTTTTATTTCTTTATGATCTTGATCATAAGTAATGATATTTTCCGAAGCATCATTTGATTTTATAGCTTTCGGTAATCGATCAATTTTCATAAAAAAATCCTGGTTTGAATTGATATTAGTCGAATATTGATAGTCATAGCTTAATAATTTTACTTTTATAGAGTGGATTTTCCCCTGTGGATTAGAACCATAGACAATACCAAATCGTCCATCTTTGGTATTAACTGTTCGATATTTTAAATGATTTGTTCCATACCCAGCAGATATTATTTGAAATTTCCCGTTCCATCCTTTATCTAGTTTCACTATGCCAAGTTTTTTAGATTTGAATTGTAGAAAACCAATATATGAATTTGAATTGCCTAATTGATGTAACTTAACGTGATTATTTAGAGTGATCTTTTCATTTCCTCTACTTAACCATTCTTCTATATTTTCTGTTAGATGTTCGTCATTTTTCACATTGAAACGATGGTTATAATTTAAAATATAGATAACACCTATAACAATCAATATTCCAATAACAGAAAAGAACACGACTTTTTTATGTTTCATAGTAACCCCCTTATTCACAAGAAATTTATTCCATTAATGTAATTAGTATTATATACTAAAAGAATCAATAAACGAATATGGAGAGATGAAATTGAAGCTATTAGTGAAAATGAATGAAACAGAATTTGAAGAATATATAGGAGACAAAGAAAAAAGATATGCTGAAACTTTAGCATCTCATACATATGAAATCACAGAATCAGCAGATATCCGTGCGAAAAAATCGATACAACAATATTTACCAAATGGTTTTTATACTAAACAACATGAATTCTATAAGATTGTATATAACAGTGAAGATTGTGGTTATGTATGGATTAAGATCGATGAGGAAAAAAAGAGTGCCTTTTTATATGAGATTTTCATCTTTGATCAATTCCGTTCTAATGGGATTGGCACAATGGTAATGAATGAAATTCAAGAATATTTATCATGTAAAGAAATTCAATACTTTAAGCTACATGTATTTGGGACAAATGTGAAAGCTATAAAACTGTATGAAACACTGGGATTTGAAGTAGCTGGGATTAATATGTACAAAAAAATTTAATCATTTATAAGTTGCCCCCGAAAAATTCATCCTATTAGGTGGCAAGTACATTTCATAAGATGTACAAATAGTATTCCTAATCCAATAAAGAACCCGTATATTCCGTATACCCTGATATTTTTTCCATTTTATCCCTCCAAATGATATTTTGAAAGGATTATTTTTATGAAATTATATTGGCAAGCTTATAAATATATTTTAAAAAAGGATATAATGTTACTGATTATAGCTTGTTTTATGTTATTTTTTACATTTGGTCTTTGGCTCGGCATACCTGTGTGGGTTATATCAACCTATGTAGAAAAGTATACAAATAATATTATTCTTGTGATTATAATTGTTCCTATATCAGTTGGAATATTTTTTTCACTATATTTTATGCCTATTAATATCAAAGTCGCTAGAAGAATAGCACATATCAAAAAAAGCAGCACATGGAAAATATTACTCAAAATTGAGAGTGTATTTGTCTTGATGATTGTTATTATTTTTATTTTAATAGTTTTTATTATTCTTTTATTGAATCAATTATTATGAAAAGAGCCATTGCAACTTGTTACGTATTCGATGAAATAATTAGTAGATTTCCCCTTTTGTTAAGATTACAGCGTTCCCACCTACTATAACAGTTGGATATCTTTTATCCACAATCTTTGCAACAATTGTTGACGGTCTCCCCATACTGTATCCTTGTAGGAAAGTATATTCTTTGTCAAAATCATTTAATACTTTGTTCTTGAATAGATAATAGGTTAGTGCACCAGTAGAAGTGCCTGTAGCTGATTCCTCATTAATCCCATAAAGTGGACAGAAGTTTCTGGATTCTGCTATTCCTTTACTACAATCAAGTGTAAATGCATGAATTCCACCAATTGCATTATTTTCTGTGTATTTAGCAATTGCTTTAAAATCAGGTTTTAATGCATATAGTGTTTCTTTTGTTTTTATCGGTAGCATAATATCCCAAAGACCTGTGCTTGCGGCCTGAGGTACTAGATGGAATTCTTTACTACCTATTTGATCTTTATCAATGCTAAAAAGATTTGCCAAAGCCTCATAATCTTTAAATAATCCCCCTAACTTTGGCTTATCTTGTTCCATCAAAAAGAATGAACGATTGACTTCAACTGGAAGTATCCCTGCAAGTGTTTTCATAAAATATGTATGATTTTCCTTAATATCATTGTTATCTAATAATGCTTTAAAGGCTGCAATTGTTGCATGACCACATAGTTCAACTTCATTTGTTGGTGTAAAGAATTTTATTTCAAAAGTATTATTATTTATGTTCTTAACAAAGGCAGTTTCAAAAAAGCGAACTTCTGCAGCAAATTTTTGCATGAACTTTTCATCTAAATCTTTATGAATTACTACTCCTGCTGGATTTCCACCAAATTTACTTTCTGTAAATGCATCAATTACATAATAGTCCATACTATTTCCCCTTTTCCATTGTTACTGTCGCCATTGTAAAACCCGTTGGACTAGTTGTGAGTTCCTCTTTTGTAATGTGATAGCCAAGCTTGTTATATAATTGAATATTATCTTTTTCAGATTTTCTAACTTTGCATTGGACACATTTAAAATTCTCTTCAGAGGCTACTTTTTCAATATAAGTCACTAATGCCGAAGCAATACCTTTTCCTTGATATATAGGCAGTACCGATAATCTAGAAAAATATAAAAAATCTTTTTGGTTCTTTACTTTAACAACACCAACTAATTGTTCTTTTACATAAGCTCCAAAAATACGTATGCCATTTTCTAAATTTTCTTCGATTGTCATACTTGTTTCAGATAAAGCACTCGAAGGCATCGGATCAGATTCGTATCGTTTAAATGCTGCATGAATAACATCAATTATTTGTTTTGAGTTTGTTACGGTTTGGATACTCTCAATAAGATTTAATTCTTTTTGGTTGATTTGCATAATAGCCTCCTAATTTTTTGAAATATTTTGCAAGTTCCCTTTGATTATATAAAAGATTAGTGATCTTCTGAAATTTTTATTCGCTTTTGACAAGAACTTATTTGCTAATTAGGAGGTTTTATTCGCTCCTGCAGTCAGTTTATTCGCTCGAAATGAAATTGAATTCGCTCTTTCGAAAATTTAAGTCCTTATAGGAAGGCAACTTAATAAGAAATCCAGCTCAATAATCTGGTCCTTTTGCTAAGTAGCGGAGTCGATGGAATGGTACTACTCAACTTCTATAACAAATGCATAAGAAGCATCACCTTTAGACATATTCGAATCTTTTTCATCCGTCCATCTAACTCCATATGAATAATAATAAATACCTTTTTTCATGGGTGCTTTTATCTCGTTATCTATTATTTCTATATCCGATACTTTGTTGTTCATAAACTGTTCTACCGTAAATTCTGTTGGTTTAGGTTCATAGTCCATCAGGAATGATATTGTTTCACCAGGTTTCACCTTAATAGGATCTTTTCCTTCTAAAAGTTTAACTGGTCCAACAGTATCAACACATCTTGCTTTATTCGTTTCTTTCCAACAATAAGTTCCTAATTTCGTTTCATACTTTTCATTTCCGATTTGAAGCCATACTTTTGGTGGCTTTCCATCAGTCATCTCATTATCATTATTAGAACACCCTATTAGAAAACATCCTACAAGAATTACTAAAACAAACATCCACCTACTCATATAACACCCCTTTTAATTATTAACCAATTTCTATGAAAATCACTGTCTTAGTTTTCTTTTTCTCAGGAGCTTCTTTCCTCTTGGGTTATAAGTAAAGGTAACTAAAAAAATAATAGCTATAACGCCTTTCTGATTAATCTATTTTAATCCCCTTTGTTGATCAAGCTTTCGTATTCTGCTCCCACTCATTAGCTAGTAAACTATAAGTAACAATATCTTCATAATGATCGTATAGCCATTGCCCATGTCTTTTAATGCCTTCTTTTACAAAACCTAATCTTTCAGGTATTGCTATGCTTTTATGATTATTTACTGCACATTGAATTTCGACCCTAGTTAAGTTCAAATTTTTAAATATGTATTCCAATAAAGCTGTTATTGTTCTTGTAATAATTCCCTTCCCTTGAGCCTCTTCAGCAAGAAAGTAACCTATACTTGTTGCTCTATTATTCCAATCTATATAGTGAAGTCCAACCATGCCGACTAATTGATCATGGTATAGAATCCCTGCATCAAAACCGTTATTATTGGCATAATTACTGATCCAAATCGGAATAATTGGTTCAAAATCTTGAGCAGACTTCCTTTTATCTACCCATAGCAACCATTTTCTTAAATGTTCTCGATTAGTATCTATAAGCTTGAATAATTCTTCCTTATGATGTTGTTGTAATAATACAATAGAAATTTCTTCATCTACTTTAAATGAAAACACAAATATCCCCCTTTGTAATTCCCAACTGATTAACTAGACATCATTTCATCATTTGATAAGAAATATAGATGTTATATAATAAAGGAACTAATAAAGCTATAGCTAAACAAAGTACTGCCCCTTTTTTGGCTTGCGCTGTCTGACTTTTGTCATCAGCTTTTAAATATTGTAAGAATGTCAATGTAAAATAAAAACATAATACTATAAATACATTTGAAACAATTCCAATCCACCCTGCTGAACTTAGTATATTTAAATTATCCATTTATTTATCTCTCTTTCTATTATTTAAATTGTAAAAATCTTCACCTGTTTACCTTTTAAATCAATCTCCCTTTCCTCTTTCATCCCTATATTTCTTGCTACTTTTTGGGAAGCCAAATTATCAACTTGTATAAGCGCAATCATCTTTTGTAAATGCAATTCTTTTTCTCCATAATCTCTTAATGCTTTTGCTACTTCAGTTGCGAATCCTTCCCCCCAGTAATTTGTACTTATCCAATATCCGATTTCTATAAGCTCTTCACCATTGATTATTTGCGGTACTAATCCTGCATGTCCAATTCGTTCCCCTGTGTCCTTTAATTCAATTATTTTCAAACCATAATCTTTGTTTTGATCATAGGATGCTTTGATCCAATCATAAAACGCTTTTGCTTCTGTTTCATTTTTAGTTTTACCATTGCCGATAAATCTCACCATTTCGGGGGCTTTTAAAAGCGAATTTAAAAAATGAAAATCATCCGTATTATAATCTCTAAGTTTTATTCTTTTAGTTTCAATCATTAACGTCTCTCCTAACTCCAAATTATATTAAGACAACTATTTTACTTAATCGAAAATCTGAACATTTCGATTAGGATAGTCAATAACCAAGCGTTTTCCCTTTATAATATCAATTCCAAAAACACCGTCCAACTTGAAAAACGTTGCAAATTCACTTAACACTTGATTTAACTTTTCAAATTGGATTGCTTGATTTGTATTAAAAAGAACAGGAAATTTTCTATATGTTTTACGCATTAAAAAAATGGGTCAGCTTGTAAAACTGCTGACCTTATTAGAACTAGTCATCTTGAAATGCCTTAATGAGTAGATTGAATTTTTCTAAAATTCAACACAAACGTTACTATTGAAAAGACCACAATCGGAAAGCCTAAAAGTAAATATGCAAACCCTTCAAATCCTCTAACAACTAAATAACCATAGAATGCGATTGCTACACCAAGAATCATAGTTCCTAAAGAATAGATTTGTATATAGGTTTTAGAAACACCATTCTTATTTAACACTGTAGCAATGACAGTCAAAATAATCCCGGCCAATACGCCGAGTAATAAAGGCACAAAAATCATTTTTTCACCACCTTTAAAATCTAATTATAAAAAGGCTCTACTTATTATATTATACAAATTATTGTAGAAAAACATGATTTTGTATATACGGATTATTACTTAGTTTTTTTAAATTCCATTATTTCGCTTAATTGAAACTGTTGATTTACTTTCTTATTATTTTTATCAGTCCAAGAAATAGTTGTGTGGGCATTTTTAAATTTGGCTTTGAGCTCTTTTTCAGATAATCCTTTTGCATAAAAAACAATTTTCGCTTTATGTTCTATAGAATTTTCTGTTGGACGTTCTTCTTCCATTATATTACCGAACCAGTATCTCTTAATATCATCAGTATCTCCTAGAGCTTTTTTCCAATCATCGTATGAATGAATTTTAAGGTTCTTTATTGTATTCGTGTTTGTAATTCGCAATTTATAGTTAATTTTTTGAAAATCTGTTTGCTTTGGGTTATTTAACTCTTTGGTCCCGATAACTCCATATTCTTCTGCACTTATTGGTGAAATTTTAAATTGTACATTAATTATTGGCTCTTCGCTCTTACTACAGGCTGTTACAAGAAAAAACGTCAACATTCCAACAAAAATCATGAATATCCTTTCAATCTTCATCTTCATCTCCCCTCTTATTCATTTAGAATCCCTACAATTATTAGGGCTAAAATAATGGCAAATATGATAATACCACCCACAGTTGGGCTACCGAAATATGTTCGATTATAATAATCATGACCATCGATTATTCTCTTTTGTTTTTCGTTCCACTTCTCTCTATCCTTTTCAAACATATCCATTTTTTTCTTATCAAGCATTTTCCTACCCCCTAAAGAGAAAACAGACAGACATCACAGTTCTTCAAAAATGATATCTTAATAATTTATTTTAACATTCCGGCCTCATCATTTACAGTAATTTCTAATTATAGAAGTTCAATAATTAGACAATTTTTAGAAAAATAGATGTTAAAATCAATTCTGCTATCATATTATTTTATAAGATGATTTATTGAAACGTAGGCTTATTTATCCCTAATTATAATGGAATTACTGTTTTTCTTAGACTGAAGTGAATGACCATTTCTTTTTAGGGGGGAATATTGATTGGATAATAGGCTGTTGAATTTTATTTCGATTATTTCTTTCGTAACTACAATTGTCTCTTTTCTAGTTTGCTTTTTATTGTATCGATTCACAAATGATACAAAGGCAATCGCTGAATTTAGTAATACTGGATTTATTGGTTATATCTTTTTCATCTTGGTATTTACAGCACCATTAGCTGGAATCCTATTTGCAATACTAAGTAAGAAGACAACTCTAAAACCTGCATTAATTTTAGGAAATACAGTTGCTTTTTTAACGCTTGCCTTAATCGTAGCAAGTAAAGCATTTTATGATTTTATATAACAATTGAAGAGTTCGTCCATCATAAAAACACCTTATTTTTAAGGTGTTTTTTCTTGTATCCTCTTAACATTCCATTAATAATTAGCCTCCTTTACATTTATCTGGTAGAATAATCTTTACCATTTCTATAACTCTTAATATTATGCAATTAATTCAAAGATTCCAAGATAGGAGAGTTTTATATGAAGAAAATTATCGGCAGTATTATTGCAGGGATCATATTAAGCTTTACAGTTCTTACAGATGCAAATGCTGAAAATAACTTTTTGCCTTACAATGAAGTAAGAAATTTTAGTGAAGGTTTAGCTCCTGTTTCAATTTTAAAGAAAAATGATAAAGGCATTGAATTCGAGCTATATGGATTTATGGATGAAAAAGCTAAAGAAGTAATTGCACCGAAATATGAGGATGTCGGTAAATTTAGTGAAGGTTTAGCAAAGGTACAACTAGAAGGAAAATGGGGATTTATTGACCAAACAGGTAGGCTTATAGTTTCCAATAAATACGATCAAGCTGATAAATTTAAAAATGGCTTAGCAGCTGTTCGTAAGAATGGAAAATGGGGGTATATTAATACAAAAGGTAAAGAAGTGGTTAAACCTCAATACGATAAAGCTTATGCATTCAGCTATAATTTAGGCGCAGTTAAGAAAAATGGTCATTGGAGTTACATTAATAAAAAAGGAACAGCGGTTATTAAAACGAAATACACAAGTGTTAAACGTTTTATCAGTGGATACGCTGCTATCAAGCACAATGGGAAATGGGGGTATATTGATACAAAAGGAAATGTGGTAATTCAACCTCAATACAAGAAGGTCCACTCTTTTTATGAAGGGCTTGCGGCAGTTTATAAAGATGGAAAATGGGGTTTTATCGATAAAAACAATCATGTGAAAATCAAATTCAAATATGAAGATATAACAGATTTTAGCGAAGGACTTGCGGGATTTCAAAAAAATTGGCATTGGGGTTTTATCGATAAAAAAGGAAATGTAAAAATTAAAAACAACTATTTACAAATTTACTCAGGCTTTAGTGAAGGCTTTGCTAGTATTATGAATCGAGCTGAAAATGGCGGTTATATTGATCAAAATGGCAATGCTTTTCCTAAGTTTGAAACGGATTTCGTTGGTTATCCATTCCAAAATGGAAAAGCAATCGTAAATGTTGGCGGAGATGGTCAATACTATATCTTAAAAGTACTTAGTTTGCATTAGATCAAAAAATTTTATAACGATAGAAGCCTTGCTACTAGTTAATAATTAGTAAGGCTTTTTATTTTTATCTCATTCCTCACGTAAGCTTCTTTTTCCCTTCTAAATATTCATTTAAGTTATTATAATTAATTAATTGATTAGTTATATTTTCCTGATTACTATGCAATAATCTATCGACTCTCTCAATATACTACTATATACATTTATGCAATATATATTAAAAGTGGAGGTGTATAACCATTAAGAAAAAAATATTGCTAGGCTGGAGAATTTTTTTAATACATGCAATAGTCTTATTGTTTGTTGCTGGAAAGATTAATTTCTTTTATTTCTCATCTTTTATAAGTGGATTATTGATTATGTTTGTAGTGGATGTGTTACAAAAAAGAAAAAAATCAAAAAAAATAACTGTAATTGAAAATGCGGAAAATATAGACTGAATATACCTCAAAGCCATGGATAAATCATTCACTTTTCGGCGATATTTTTGTGTCATTCTTATAACTTGTCTATAAAATTCCTAATATAAAAGCAGCTCATACTTAGTATGGGCTGCTTCTCTTTAAATCTCCATAAATTCTAATGCATATCAATTTTTCTACCAAAGAATCCGCAAAAGAATGCAAGAAGATGTATTAGTAAGAATGTATTTTCATTAAAGTACCAATTATTCGTATAATAATTTAAAGCCCCTTTTCCAAAAATAACCGAACTTGGATTTTGCCAATTACCATGTAATTCATTTAGGGAATTTTGTAAAAGTTGATACTCTCCCGTTATACCGATTAAAAGTATTAAGACTGTAATAAATATCAACAACCAAAGCTTTTCTAGGGGTTTAATTGCAAAATAATCTCTTCCAACCGTCCACGTGATAAAAAGACTTAATATTAAAAATGGGATTAGAAGTGTAATTGGTATAAGTGCTTCATTTCCGTGTTGATCAGTTTTTGTTGGATCAAGTGTAAAATAAAATTCAATGATGATAAATCCGAAAAATGTAATTGCCAAAGATATGTACCATGCTAAGTTTCGCAAGCTAATTCTCCTTTCGAAGACAAGATTCTTCAAATTTCGCAAATAGCATAGAGTATATTCGACAAAATTAGTTATTAAAACATTTTGTTTAAAATTTGAGGTATTCCATCAATTACGTTGTTTGGTGTTACGCCATAATGAGATAATTCATTTGCTTTAACTTCTGCAGTTTTTGCATGTAAATAGGAAGCACAAACTACCGCCTCTTCTGGTGTTGCACCTTGGCATAATAATGATAATATTACGCCAGTTAAAACATCTCCACTACCGCCTTTTCCAAGTGCATCATGACCTAACGGATTGATCCAAGTCTTGCCATTAGGATTTGCGATTATTGAACGGTGCCCTTTTAATAAAACATAAACATTAAATTCTCTAGCAAATTGTTGAGCGACTTCGATTCTATTTTCTTCAACTTCTTTTACTGTTGTATTAAGTAATCTAGCCATTTCACCAGGATGTGGTGTAATAATTACTGAACCTTCATAATTCCTTACTAAATGCATCTGATTTCTTAATATAGTAAGTCCATCCGCATCTACTATGATTGGCTGACCATTAAGTCGTTGAAATAGACTTTGTACTAATTTTTCCGCGCCTGTAAATCTCCCCATACCTGGTCCAAAAGCAATCGCTTTGTAAGATGATAAATCGATTTCATCTAGTGCAGTTACTGTAAAATGTCCCTCTTCAGATTTTAATGGTAAAAATAACACTTCTGGAACTTGAATAGCGGATAATTCGTAATTACTTTCTGGCACAGCTAAAGTGATTAAACCAATTCCTGTTTGAAATGCAGCTTTTGCAGAATACAAAGGTGCACCTACATATTGTTTCGATCCACCGATGACTAAACCATGTCCAAAAGTTCCCTTATGCCCATTTTGTGGTCTTTTTGGCATTTGCGCAAAGACATCACTTATTGTAATACATTTTGGTAAGTCCATATTCAATTTCTCAACCAATGATAGCGGAACTGAAATATCTACTACTTTCCAATTCCCTATATAATCGGGTCCATTATGTAAAAAGAAACCTTTTTTCGGCATTACAAACGTAATGGTTTCATCAGCTTTGACAGCAAGTTCCTCAATACGTCCATCATCTGCCTGAAGACCAGATGGAATATCTACCGATAAAACAAAAGCTGTAGATTGATTGACCATTTGAATTACAGATCGGTAAGGTTCTCTTATGATGCCATGAGCACCAGTTCCTAACATAGCATCTACTATGATGGTTGCACAATTTACTTTTGCTTGAAGTTCAGATAAATTTTCTGTTGTCAATTGGAAAAAAGGTAATTCACGGTTACGATAAACAGTTAGATTAATCAATGCATCCCCTTTAACCTTATTTTCATCAACTAGCAGACAAAGTTCAACATTCATACCTCGTTCATAGAGTTTTCTTGCTATAACAAAACCATCGCCACCATTGTTACCAGCACCAGATAAAATAAGAATTCTTGCTTCGACATCTTCAAAATGCTCTAATAACGTCTCCGCAACTGCAGTACCTGCATTTTCCATCAAAACAATTCCTGGTAAACCTAATGATTCTGCTGTATATGTATCTAAAATTTGCAAGTCTTTTTGACCACCTATGTACATACAATACCTCCCATTATCCAATTTCCCACTTACTTTAATCTAAAAGTTCGTAAACTATTGAAAATACTTGATACAAATAGTCTAAAGGTGATAAATACATTCTTAAGAATAAGTCTACCTCTAAGTAAGAAATTTGTACACAACACAAATTTCCTCTTTTAATATTTAAGTGTAGCGTTTTCTTACTACCTATTCTAACGAAATTATATTAACTTTAATATTGAGGAATGTTAATAGTTTCAAATTTTCTATCAAAAGCGACATTATTTTCTATATTATTACAAAATTTCTACAAAATCAATACCATCAATTACCAAAAACTTGAACTCCATTAATGCAGTTGCTTATCCCGTATATTTTTAGTAGTGTACTCTTCCAAAGCTAAGGTAAATAGAAATAAAGCTTCGTGTACACAATTTTCAAAATCTTATCGCTTTATTTTCGAAATAATCAGAGTAGTGTAACAAAAATATTAAATTATAACATATTAAAAGCAGCCCATTCTTCTTTTGTGTTTAAAGAAGAGGACTGCTCTATACTTTTTAACTATTCTTTCTGATATTATCCATTAATCCGCCATCATCAAAATATTTGATTTCACTTATTTTTCCGCTTTCCGGAAGTGTTGCTACACCTTTGATATTATATTTTTTCTCAGTACTACCATCTTCTTTATATTTTACTTTAACAACAAAATCAAAATCTTCATCATCATTTTTATTCTTTTTTATCTTAATATCATCAACTTTTATATGAATATCTTTAGATTGCAGTGTATAGTTAAAAGCAGAGCTGATAAAGAACTTTTCAAATCCGGATTGTGTAAAGTAAGGTTGGTATAAATCTTCAACGTATTCGTAAAGTTCGCTTCCGCTCGATGCTTTTACGACAGTTTTCCCATCTACATTTGTAAGATTTTTGGGGTTTTGAATGATTTTATTGTACTTTTGCTTCGGACTGGTAAATTCCGATTTTAGTACTTCTTCTATTGATTGAACGCTTTTTTTATCAATAATTTTATCGTTTTTTTCAACTATAACAGAATCTGCTTGTACCTTTTGATCGCTGACCATTTCTTTATTTTGAGAACAACCAGCTGCTACTAGTAATATAGAAAACAGAATACCTATCTTATAAAAAGCATTAAAATTGATCAATTTATTGAAGTGTCTATTTAACATTGAACATCACCTTTCGCTCTAGTTATTTGAGTATTCCAAAATTCTAATTAAAATCGCCGATTAATAATCTTTAAAGCTTTTAACTTACTTTTATCACTCCCAGTTAATATTACGAAGTGCCAATTAATCGCTTTCTTCCAGTTCTCTCTGCATGTTGATAATCTATTATTTTTTGTTGTTATACATCTTATTGAGAACTTCAAGACATTATCATTACAGTGTGTTTAAAAATTGGTATTCATTTGATATGTATTTGTAACATGATTGTAATCTTTTGTTTTAAGATCTATATATCTTGTTATTGAAACTAGATGCGATTTTAAAAATACTTTAAATACATACAAATAGGTAAAGCCTTGATGGCAATTATAAAGGATTACATTTACAGGATTTAGACAATAGTTGAGAGGGTATTTTCTTCATTTTAGAAATATGAGCTGACTAGTGTAACATTCAAAGAAATAGTTTTCATAAATCGAAGTTTTGGCATTTATAGCTTGAGAAGAAATAAAGATACTAAGATTTTTTATTCAAACAAAACAGTAATTAAAATAAGTCAGTAGCTACCAAATTATAAATGGTCACCCCCTTTGAGAAATATTAACTTGTTTTCCTTCTATAAATACACGATTCTTGATTTTAATCAAGAGGTATCGTTTCAATCTTTCCATTAGAGTTTGGTAACGGATTTGGTCCGAATCCACTTCGAGCATCTTCTCCACTGAACTTTTCTGATTGAACAGTAGATTGTTCTGCAACTTTATACTGTTCCCTCATCGTTATTGCAAATTCTCTTGGTGTCATACTTTTCACACTATCGTAAAACCTTTCCTTATTTTCTTCAGCCACATAATGAGTCACACCTAATTCTTCACTAAGTTGACTAAGTACTTTTAAGTATGGAATCATTTGAATTTCTAATTCATTTAATCGATTGTTAGAGGCCATAGTTAAGGAACTAGATATCCATAGTAACATTATGCTTAATATAACAGTTTTCTTTAACATGCTTTGCTTTTCACCTCTCAAACACAAAACTTTCTTTTTTGTGATACCTTCTTATATATTCTTTCTCTCGTAATTTATACGAAGAATATTCTTTTTTTATAATAATCTTTCTAAAAACTGTCCATGATGAATATGATATGACAACAGAATTTTTACTATATATTCTGAATAGGATGGTATATATCCATGAAATTATTACGATTTATATTTTTTGTAATCTTCGTATTTTGCTTTTGGTACTCTGTCAATATAGAAAAATTTCAATACGTTGAAAAAGCTGCTGTTTTTCAAGAAAAGATTGAACCAATGAGTGAATTCACTGTAGATTCTTCGAAGGAAATACCAGATAGAGAAATTACATTACGAGAAGCAATTTTAATTTCTATAGAAATAGCAAAACAATATGATCCTAATCCAGAACTATTAAATATTAATAGTGTGGCGGATAAAAAAGGAACTGGAAAAGATGGTAAAAAACCAAATTGGAATAGCATGGTTAGCTTACCTCATGCAAATTATCGTATGAGTGTCACCATTGTAAATGGAAAACTTAAAGAATATAAATTTTTAGATCCATCTGATGATAAACCAATTAAGAATATAGATATTAGTATTGACAGTGATACATTTATTCAAAAGGCAATACAAAAATACAATCTCAAACCAATTAAAGCAAAAAATTCCGCCAAAGAAAACTACCATTTTAAGATTCAACGAAACGATGAACAGATGCCAATTTTTAGTATTGAAGGCTATACAAAATCTGGTGAATATATGGAAATTTACTTTAATCCATTGAATGGAAGCTATTTAGGTAAAGGAATTAAACAATTTGAAAATGGGGAAAAGTGATTGATCTATATCTTTATTAAAGACTTGAAGTATGTATTTTTTCTCCCCTTTCCAGATTCACTTTAGCTATATTATTATTTAATGTTCATGTTCTTCACAATTACATGCTTCTGGAATAATGTAACCGTCTAAAATGAGTTCTACCTCATCTTTGGATTGGTCAATACCTATCGTAATATCTTTTAAGTCATCAACCACTGCTTGTTCAATAGCTATCTGGATACCTTCAACAATTTCAATTTTATCACCAGGCTCAGCTGGTTCAAATTCGGCTGTCAATGTTGGATGACAACACCCCGCTAAATTATAAAAACGTATCGTGTCATAGTTATTTTCCTCCATTTCTTTTTTGAAGAATTCAGATGCTTGTTCTGTCATTTTCATTCAAGTCGCCTCCAAATATTTGAAAGTCTTTGCCGCATTATCCTTATTGTTACCACTTGGATTTTGCTTCATACATTATTAAGCAAAACATAATTTTTTCGTAAAGATTAAGACATCTCTTTTCGGCGAACTCTTAATTTTTGAGTACTTAGTTTATTTTTTAGGAAGATTTTCATAAATATTAATCAGTTCTAATAATTTTTCTTTATATTTTCCTTCCATATCATTTCCATATATTGCTGCATCAATAACTGTATAGATAATCATAAGAAGACTTTTTGCTTCATTTTCATTTAATTTCACAATATTTTCCCTTGCTTCCTCTATTTTCAAAATACGATTCCCACCTTAGCTTTTTTCATTTACAATAATTAATTTTGATCATGATATATTTATAACCAACATTATCTAAATTGAAGAAACTTGCCTTATAAATTACTAAATTTCGATAAAAAGTAGGTTTTACCTTTAATAAATTTCTGCTATTCATAACATTTTTTTGAACATTACAAAGATATTTATAGCATATTCAAAATTAACATTATTTACCTCACCCCCTATTTTTGTTATATTATTTTACAAAGTAATAATTGGGCCAAAGACTTCAGAAAGAAAAGAATGAGGTGATATAATGAGTAAAATTGATTCTCCATTATAGCTAATTGGTGGATTGCTTAATATTGGATATTATATTTTTATAGTTTTTGCTTTAATCTACATAATTATTTTATTAAAACAAATAAAAAATAAACTATAACTCTCTCGCTCTTTCTTATGATAAAAAATGCCCTAACATCATTTCGGATGACAGGGCTTTGACCGTATTATAAGTTATATATTTACTCAACAAATTCTTTATTTACAGTAATAATTAGACCATGAACCAGATTTAGCATAGCAGATGCTCCACTTATTTTAAAAACTCATTGTTTAGAATACTTATTCTTAAACGGTCTACAAATTTACCATTTGTGAAATAATCATGTCTTAAAATAACTTCTTCAACATATCCCATTTTTTTAATTGCCTTTTGGTTATCAACTTCCACTCTTATCCGAGTTTTGTTAAGCTTCAAAATGTTAAATCCTCAAAGAAGCATTTCATTCATTGCTGTATATTGTTAAATACCAAATGTTTGCCTTTTAGCAGATTTAATTGAAAAAACTTAAATATATAATAATACCAACTATTATTACTATAATAAGAATTCCTGTTCCTTTCCATCCTAAATCCCCGATTAAATCGTGAAGTCCTCCACCATGAATACTTCCTGCTGGGTTTCTTTTTAATTCTTCTTGTCTTAATCTTTCTCTTCTTGCTGCGGGAGTTTCTTTAGCTTTGTTCATCAATACACCTCTACTCTTAAATGGAAAGGGAGCACACCTATGAAAGAAACGCGCACTTTTTAATACAATTTACGTTTTTAATAACTTCTATCTTGTCTTTATGTATGCCATAATTGTTGAAAAAATCAACTTTACTAACTTCTTCAAAATAACGATTCCATTTAAACATTTTAAAAAATATTTCTAATGTTGGTTTGTAATTTGCTTCCTCTAATTTAAGTTTTTGTTTGAGAAACCTTTTTATAATTCGGTATGTTCTTATTGAATATTTTGTATCTAAAAAGATAATTAAATCTGCACTATTAAAACAATTGCTTACCCATTCTTCATTGTGCACTCCTTCAATTATCCAACTGTCGGTTTGTATTATACTGGTTAGATACTCTTTTCTTTCTTGTTCAGTTCTTTTTATATCACCAGACTTATTCCTTATCCAAACTACATTATCCAATTCGTAATACGGTATACCTAACTTTGAAGATATTTCTTTTGCTAAAGTTGTTTTACCACTTCCAACTGAGCCGATAATATGTATCCTTTTGTATATTTTCTTTTTCATAAAAGCACCAATTCCGTAATGACTTTTTCAAAAGACAATTCGACATTACAGTTGGATTTACCTCTTATTAATTGAAATGGAAATTCTATTACCTTTGAATAAATAAGCACAAATCTATTTTTCTAGAAATGCGTCCAAATTATTGAATAAAATTATATTAAAAGAATTGGTTCGATTTACGAGATAAAAATGTAAATAGTTTAGGGACTCTATCCCTAAAGGCCAAATAGTTATGTTCTGCTTCTTTAATAATTTGAAACTTTGTATTTGGTATTTTCTCTTTTAAGATTTCATATATGGCTTTATTCGAAGCTAAAAATTCCACACTTATTGCTTCGGCATCTCCAGCTTCCTTAGTACCGCAGTCTAAGTAGACACTTTCAATCAGTGATAAATCAGTACATTGTATTAACTTTTCAATTTCCTCCTGGTTACGATAAAATGCTGAAGACAGAATTGCTATATTTCTGAAAATTTCAGGATAGCGACACATTGCATAAGTTGAAATGAGTCCTCCTAAGGAAATCCCTGCCATAGCAGTATGCTCTTTTAATGTCCTATAATTATTATCTATGAATGGCTTAAGTTCATTCACTATAAACTCAACATATTGTATCCCTCTTCCACCATCTATTGATTCCTTACCTAAAAATTTCTTACTATATTCCCCACATGTCCAAGGACAATATTCATTTATTCTTTCTTCACTATTTTGGTCTATCCCGACAACGATAACATTTAATTCATTTTCATCTAAATATTTTTCGAGTTTTAAAGAAGTACCCCTAATTGCATCATTATCTTGGAAGACATTCTGACCATCGTGCATATACAACACTGGGTAGCTCTGATCTTCGATAGTGTAATTTTTGGGTAGATATATTCTAATAAATCTTTCTTGTTGTAAACGTTAAACTAAAATAGACAGTTATCGCTAAATAAGATTGAACACTTT
>NZ_ML122545.1:0-107079 GCF_003844195.1 Rummeliibacillus sp. TYF005 | reverse complement strand
TTGCGTGGATTAAACCCGGTTTTCCGTGGATTGAAGATGAAGGCTTGTTTCTGATTACCCAAGGGCATTTATCGCGGTTGGGGTGCTTGGTTGGGCATAATTTTTTTGTCGCGGACAATGGGGTATTTGGATAAAAAAATCCCTACCGTTTTGCCGGTAGGGCGTTAAACTGTTATTTTTTGAATACTTGATTTACTACACGTTCTGTGGCTTTGCCGTCTTCCCATACGCAGAATTTTTCGTTGAAGCGGTCGAATTGTTCTTGTGAGTAGTGGCCATCTTTTAGGGCACGCCCGATTTCTTCGAATAGGTCTGCTTCGTTTTGAACGATTTTGCCTGGTGCATCTGCTTCGATGTCGATGTAGAAACCGCGTAGTCGATCTCGGTAGTCTTCTAAATCGTACATGTAGAAGATGATTGGGCGATTTAGGATCGCATAGTCAAAGAATACGGATGAGTAATCCGTGATTAATAGGTCACTGATAAGATATAAGTCTGCGATATCATAGTAATTTGAAACATCTTTGATGAAATCACCGTATTGGGTGAAATCGAAGTTTTCGGATACTAGATAGTGCATGCGAGCTAGTAATACAAAATCGTCTCCATATTGTTCTTTCAATTTTTGAATATCAAATTGGAATTTAAATTTATATTTTCCTCGTTCAAAGAATTGGTCATCACGCCATGTTGGTGCGTAAAGAACAATTTTCTTGTTATCTGGAATGTTCAATGATTTGCGGATTTCCGCAATTTTTGCTGGATCTTCATTTTGTAGTGCATCGTTACGTGGGTAACCCGAATCGATCATTGGTCCATTGAAATGGAATGCACGAGCAAGAATTTCATGTGTATATGGGTTTGGTGCTACAAGATAGCTCCAGTTTTTAGATTCTGCTTTAATATTCTTGCGGTAATTTTTTGTTTTTGTACCAGGCATATGAACTTCTTCGATATCTGTACCTAGTTTTTTAAGTGGTGTACCATGCCAAGTTTGAACATATGTGGTGTCTTTTGGACGTGTCATCCATTTTGGGTAACGTACATTGTTGACCCAGTATTGGGCACGTGGAAAAGTGAATAACCATTTTAAAGTGAAGCGCTTCATATAAGGAACACCCATTTCTTCGAATAATGGGATGCTATTTTTGTCGACACTCCAGATTAGTTTGTATTCAGGATTATGTTCTTTCATATATTCGTAAATTGCTCTTGGGTTGTCACTATAGCGTTTACCGTGAAAGCTTTCGAAAATTACCAGATTTTTAATTCGTGGTGTTTTACATCCGATAAAACGAAATGCCTTAGCAAAGTACTTCTTAAATGTTTTGTTATTGAACATCATTTTATTCACTCTTTCATGTGGTATTAAAAAGGTTGTATTAGAACGGCACTAAATCTTATCTCTAAGGTTCGTCATAAGATCTCTATAAGCTCGATTTTTTCAAATATCCGTCGGAGAAAGTCCAACTCTCTCAGCAAATTCTAATCAAACTTTTATAAAATGTGAATTGAATATTAATTTTATGTAAAAATTTAGCCTGCCCATTATCATATCACAGATAGAAACGTCCATCAATAATCAGAAGAAGGTATAACAACTCTCTACCTGGCATTTTCATGTGAATTTTTGAGCTCGTTATTTTTCTTATAATAAGCAAAAAAATTTTTACGCAAAAAAATCATTCATTTTGTTTTTTCTCCGTCAAAAAAAATGATACGATACTAAGAGCTTAGTTTTAAAATTTAATGAGGTGACCTCTAGTGATTTTACAAGAACTTTCTGGGAATTTTAAAGAAGTTTTAGATGACCGTTCCCATAAAGAACAACATCGAAGAAATCAGTTATATGCAAAATATTATGATACATTACCTACCATCAATCACTCTATTTTATATGAAGCAAGAGAAGGACAAAGTATGACAGACTCTCCTTTGGCCATTTTTAAATATATCCTAGAACATGACACAGAAAAGACGTATCAGCATATATGGGCTATTCAGCCTTCTGAAGAATTAGAAAAGGCAATCGCCCCTTATCGTGAGAAATCCAACGTCACATTTGTGGATCGTACGAGCGATGACTATTTAAAATGGCTTGTACAAGCCCACTATTTGTTGAATAATTCTACATTTCAATCTTTTTTTGTGCCGCGTCCAGAACAAACCTATATTAATACATGGCATGGAACACCGTTAAAATATATGGGCTACGATATTCCAGGAAATCCATCTGGAAGTCAAAATGTTGTCCGTAACTTTTTAAGTGCAGATTATATTATCAGTCCGAATGCACATACGACAGATATTTTTTCTAATGCCTTCCGATTAGATGGAATCTACGAAGGGTCTATTTTAGAAATGGGCTATCCTCGTAATGATTTAACATTCCATTCAAAACGTGAAGATATTATTGAAAAATTACATCAACAAGGTCTTGCAGTTTCTTCTGATCAGAAGATTGTACTGTACTCTCCTACTTGGAAAGGAACAGATACAAATAATGCGAATGATCATATGAAGCAAATTATTAAAGAGATGGATGATTTAGCCCAACAAATAGGTCCTTCTTATCATGTGCTATTGAAGGTTCATCCATTCTTATATCATGTAGCAACAAATTATCCAGAAGCTAAAAGTCGACTCGTATCAGACCTAATGGATATGAATGAATTACTCAGTGTTGTGGATGTTTTAATCACCGATTATTCCAGTGTATTCTTTGACTATTTAGTTACAGACAAACCGATCTTGTTCTATTCTTGGGATAAAGATTTATATGCCCAAAATCGTGGCATGTATTTAGAGGAAAAAGAATTACCCGGTCCTATTTTGGAGCATATCGATGAAGTAGGAAATGCTATCCTCCATATTGAAGATGTGAAAAGCAAATATAAAGACGTTTATCAAGCTGCCAAAAAACGTTTTGTCCATTATGATGATGGCAAGGTTACAGAACGTTTGTATCACCTTGTTTTTTGCAAGGAAACATTGAATGATGTGAAAATTGTACGTTACGAAAATAAGAAGAAAAAGATTTTCATCTATCCTGGTGGTTTGATCAATAACGGGATTACCAATAGTTTTATCAACTTAACGAATAATATTGACTATGACAAATATGATGTCACTGCTTTTGTAGCTGCCTCAAGAAGAGAAGAAGTCCTTTATAACCAAAATCGTATTCATAAAAAAGTGCGCTTTCTTTTTAAGCCCGGCGTACCTGTCTATACGTTTAAAGAAGCCTTTCTTGACCGGTTAATACGTTCACATGGACTAACACCTAAGTTAAAGCCCCACTATCCAACAAAGGCTTATGAACGAGAAATACGTAGATTGACAGGTGGCGTACATTTTGACTATGCGATTGACTTTAGTGGCTATAGTTATTACTGGTCAAAACTGATATTGGCTGCAAATAGTACACGCAAGATTTGTTTCTTACACAGTGATATGCAAGCTGATCGTAATCGTAAAGTAAATGGTAAGAAACCTCACTATCAAAATTTACTCACCATGTTCTCGATCTATTATAAATTTGACAAGTTGCTGGCGGTATCAGAAGCGACAATGGAATTGAATCAGTCGAAGCTGACGAGATTTACAAATGATGAACAATTTGGATACTGTATCAATACAATTGACCCAGACCGCATTTTAAATCCACCTAAAACGGGCATGACACAAAACAAAGAAGAGACTCATATAACATTGATGGATGAAATCGATAAATGGCAAACTTCATCTGAAACGGTTTCAATTTACCGAACACTTGCTGAAATTAAGGAAGAGAGCCCTACTATGCAGCATAGTGTTCAAGCAGACGATGAAATTCATATTTTCGCTCAGTATCATTGGCAAGATGAAAATTATTGTAAAATCGCGATTAATGATATTTATGTTGGATGGTGTAAAGAATCCTTATTAGAAATAGAAATTGTGGATTCCTATGAAGATGAAACTATTCAGTATCAGGACTTGAAAATGTTTGGAAAGCTAACGAATGTTTCATCAAATTATTATGTATGGAATTTACCTTTTGGTGCACCAGGCGCTCACAAAAAATCAGACGTCACATCTTTCAAAGATTTGATGGTCTATATCTCTAAGGTGGTCAAAACACAACAAGACACTTATTATCTAATTTCTATCAATCGTCATGAACTGGGCTGGATTAATAGCAATTCCGTTACTTTAATCGATAAAATTGGATTTATTGAAAAGAGCAATCCTCTATTTCGTATAATTGCAAGTGCCTATTTGAAAATGCACTATTTCAATCATAAAGACATGATTGGTTATGTGAATCGTCTGGCAACTTTAGAGGAAAACGTAAAACAATATGGATATATTTTAGAAGATATTGATGGCTACAAACTATTCACAAAACCCCCAACAAATCCAGAAAGTGAAATCGTCAAACATAAAAAAGATTTACGTGGTAAGCTAATTTTTGTTCATAAAAAGCAAATAATTGAAGATCATGTCTACTACTATATTAAAAAAAATTCTTACATTGAAGGATGGATAGACAGTCGCTATATTCGATTGGTTCCACCTGACTACTCCGTTTTTATCGATGAAAAAGAGATTTCATATCCCGCCACTGTTGAAGGGGATTCAATTGAGGTATATAAAGAGCTTCCAACAACAGCGGAAGTTGCAGATTTTATATTACATGATGATCTCCACTTAAAACCTCTTCTTGTTAAAAAAGAAATGCGTACAGGACACGGCCGCTCTCTTTTACTATATGATGGAGACAAAAAAATTGGTTGGGTTGATAAAAAAGTTGTAACACCTTATAAATGTTGGAATGATATTCACAATAATGTCATTACGTTAGATGATGATTCCTTTAAATTTGTGACAATGGGGCGCTTATCCCCAGAAAAAGCCCAAGATAAGCTTATCAAAGCATTTGCACAAATCCATGAGGAATATCCAAATACAAAGCTGTATTTAGTGGGTGATGGGCAGCTAAGAAAATCACTGAATTCTTTAGTGAAAAAATTAAATTTAAAGGATTCTGTCTTCTTAACAGGTCAATTAGATAACCCCTTCTCCTTTATGAAGCAATGCGATGCATTCGTATTGTCTTCAATATATGAAGGACAGCCGATGGTACTTCTTGAAGCATTAACGTTGAAGATGAAAATCGTAGCAACAAATATTGTTGCAAATCGTGCCGCCTTAGCGAACGGCGACTATGGTTTACTAACAGAGGATACTTCTGTAGAAAGTATTTATGACGCTATGAAAAAAATCTATCTAGAGCCTGATTTAAGTTTCAAGGAATTCGATTATCTTTCATACAACCAACATGCAATTGAAAACTTCTATCGTGAAATTAATGACTAGTTGAAGAAGAAAGGGTTATTTTTATTCATTTGGCTATAGCTAGAAGAATGCCTGTCCGTGAAGTCGGCAAAAACCGATTTTACGAGCAGGCATTCTTATTTGTTCTTTTGCTGGTTTTATTGGATCTTTAGACGGTGATTCTGGGTGGTTTTCGTGGTTCTCTCTATTATTCAAACCCATTAGGATTATTCGATTGCCAACGCCATGCGTCTTCGCACATCTGCTCTATTCCATATTGTGCTTTCCAGTTTAGCTGTTGTTCGGCTTTTGTTGTGTCAGCATAGCAAACGGCACTATCTCCTGGACGACGATTTACGATTTGATAAGGGATTTTCTTACCTGATACTTTTTCAAATGCAGCGATTACTTCAAGAACACTATAGCCATTTCCTGTTCCCAAATTAAAAGTTTCTACGCCACTGTGATGTGATAAATACTCCAATGCTCTTACATGCCCTTTTGCTAAGTCAACTACATGAATATAATCTCGTACACCTGTACCATCCGGTGTATCATAATCATTGCCAAAGACAGAAAGCATCTCACGTTTTCCTACTGCAACCTGTGTAATATATGGCATTAAATTATTGGGAATGCCGGATGGATTTTCCCCAATACTTCCACTTTCATGGGCACCGATTGGATTAAAATATCGTAATAATGCGACACGTATTTCTGGATCAGTATGACCAACATCTTGTAACACTTGTTCTATCATCAACTTTGTTTGACCGTAAGGATTAATAGCACTCAATGGGAAGGTCTCTTTAATAGGAACCACTTTTGGAATGCCATAAACAGTAGCGGATGAACTGAACACTATTTTTTTCACGTGATGACGTTGCATAGCTGATAATAATTCAATAGACCCCTGTACATTATTTTGATAATACATTAATGGTTTTTCAACAGATTCTCCTACTGCCTTTAAGCCAGCAAAGTGGAGAACGCCATCAATTGAATAATCCATAAATAACTGATCTAATAAATTTCTATCTCGGATATCTCCTTTGACAAAAGGAAAATCTATTTTTGTAATCTCTTTTACTTTCTTAAGGGAAGCTTCACTGCTATTAGATAAATTATCAAGTGCAATAATGTTGTAGCCAGATTCTAATAACTCTATACATGTATGTGAGCCTATATAGCCAGCTGCTCCAGTTACTAAAATACTTTTATCATGCAAAGTAATCTTCCTCGTTTCTTTAATGAGCATTTAGCTTCAATTGAGCTATTTAATTTTTTATACACATGAACAATATACATTATATATGATTTCCGTACTCATTTGGTTATTTCTGAAATACTTCCTGCACGATTTTTTCTGTTGCGTGTCCCGTTTCCCAGCAACATATTTTTTCGTAGAATTCATCGTATTTTTCTTTGTAATCTTCTTCGATTTGGTCGATATGTTGAATGGCATTTATGATTTCGTCCGTTGTTTTTAATATAGGTCCAGGCATTTGGTTTTCATAATCTAGGTAGAAACCACGCAACTGATCTCGGTATTTTTCCAAATCATATGCGTAGTAAAGGATGGGTCTTCGTAAATTTGAATAGTCGAAGAATACAGATGAGTAATCGGTGATCAAAATATCTGAGATTAGATATAGGTCTGCGATATCATCGTGTTTTGACATATTATAGACGAATCCTTCATAGCCATCGATATTCAAATTATCAGCTATAAAATAATGCATACGTAAGATGATAATATAGTCGTCACCAAGCTTTTCACGTAGCTTCTGAAGATCGAATTTTAAGTCAAACTTGTATTTTCCAGCTTCGTAAAATTCATCATCTCGCCATGTTGGTGCATATAATACAACTTTCTTATCAAGTGGCATATTGAGTGATTTTTTTACTTTCGTAATATAGTCTTCATTGTTATTTTGATATAATGTATCATTTCTTGGATAGCCGTATTCAAGCATTTTCTTATCAAATTTAAAAGCAGATTTGAAAATTTCGGATGAATATGGGTTTGCTGCAATCAGATAATCCCATAGGCGCGATTGTTGGTAAAAATCCTTTTTGTATTTTGGGTTCGCTGAATAGACTTCATCCATATCAAAAACAAGTCGTTTTAATGGTGTTCCATGCCAGGTTTCTAGAAAGATGTTACCTTCTCGTTTTTTCAAATGGAGTGGTTGGCGCATATTGCTTACCCAATATTTTGCTGTTGCTAAGTGATAATAGTAGGCAAGACTCAGTCGTTTCACTTGTTTTGCTTCGCCTGGGAGCTTTCTGCCTGTTTCATTAAACACCCAAACAAATTTGTATTCTGGGTAGTGTTCGACCATATATTCATAAATGGCTTTTGGACTGTCTGCATACTGTTTTCCAAGGAAACTTCCAAAAACGATTTTCTTGTCGTCTAATGGCATTTTCATAAAGATGTCACGATAAATTTGACGATAGAACTTGTTAAGACTGGTCAAAGATTTCTTCGTATCTCTCACAAAATAATGGATACCTAGGATGCGTAAGTATTTCTTATATTGTACTTTTTGTAAAGCCCTAAGTTCCTCACGAATGACAACATTTTGTTTTTTTACTTGGTTTTCAGATACTAAATTCATGATTGTTGAAAGCGTGTCAAATGCAGGTTTCTTCTTGTCATCTTCTTTCATCAATAAGATGAACTTTGAACGATATAATCTGATTAATTGGATATCTAGATATTTGCTGACTTCTACGTTATTTTCATATTCCTTTTTTAGTCGACTGAAAATATCCGCAAAATCATGAAGTAATACATCGCGATCACGTTGGCCTAATGATGGATTGGTAATGGGGTCATTACGAAGTCGACGATAATAGTATGAATTCTTGCTCATTACGATTTTGTACTGCTTATAAATCGGCATTAAAAAAGATAATTCGGAATAGCTATCAACTTTTTCATCAAATTTTAAATGTAAGGACTTAATCACATGGAGTGGGAAAAGTACACTTGATACTGACATACGTTTATAAAATCTAAAATCCGGAAGAGGTTTTGTACTTAGAAATTCTTCTTCCTGCTCTTTTATCGAAGCTTCTATGCCTTCTTTTTTATCTATTTTCACAACATGACCTGTATAAATGGTATCAGGTTCATCCCCCTGTAAGAGGTATTCGATTGCTTTTTCGTGAAGCATATCATCGCTATCAACGAAGTATACATATTCTCCTGTTGCTTGTTGGATGGCTAGGTTGCGGCAGTAGCCAACGCCCATTCTTTTGCTGTTTGTCATACATTCAAATCGATGATCTTGAGTTACAAATTGGTCTATCAGTTTACCGGAATGGTCTGTTGATGCATCGTTAATAACAATAACTTGTAAATCTATATATGATTGAACTGCTATAGATTGCAAACATTCTTGTAAGAATTCTTCAGTGTTGTATACGGGTACTATTACACTTACTTTTTTGTTCATAAATATTGGATACCCCTCTTTACCTTGTTGTACTAATTTCATAAGATGTTTTATTATGAATCATCTTCACATTTTACATTCAAGTAAAATAACTGAAATCGAGAAGACTATTACTTTTAAAAGGTGTCGCATATTTTATTTCTGTACTTTTATCTGTCTTCACTTGCATTATACCATTCCAAAATTAAATTTTGCTGAGAAGACTTATTATATTTATAAAAATGTAGTATTCAAAAGGGATTGAATCATTTCCTTTAATTCCCTTTAATGTGGGATTCGACAAAATTCGACAATCGTTTTGTTTCTTTTTAGAAAATGAAATATGAACTATGATATAATTTGTACCTGTAGAAAAGAATTTCTAGATTGGGTGAATAAATGAGAAAAGAATGGTTGAAAACACTGTTTTTGTTTATAAATAGATGTATTTTCTTCATTTTTAATATGTTTCCATTGAAGAAGAAAATTGTTTTTCTATGTGATTTTGGTGATAATGCACGTTTTGTTGTTGATGAACTTGTGAAGCGAAATTTTAAAAATATTGTGGTTTTACGTACTAGTAAATGTAAAGAAAGTTTCATAAGATCGGATGTAGAATCTGTTTTATCCTTTAGGATATCTAGTGTACTTGACTATTTGCGTGGTCTTTATCATTTGGCAACTGCTAAGACTATTTTAATCGATAACTATTTTGCCCTACTAAGTGCCATGAGCTTTCGTCCGGATGTTGAATGTATTCAATTATGGCATGCTGCAGGTGCGGTGAAGAAATTTGGTATGCAAGATCCTAGTGTTTTATTTCGTTCACCTAGGGCTATTAAACGTTTCAAACGAGTTTACAGTCAGATGAATAAAGTGGTCGTCGGTTCTGATGAGATGGTTCCTATTTTCAAGGCTGCTTTTGACATGCAGGATCAGCAAATATTGCGAACAGGGATTCCACGTACAGATTTCTTTTATGATGAAGATGCGGTAGAAGCTGCAAGACGAGAGATGCTTACAAAATATCCGATGCTTAATGGCAAAAAGGTTATTTTATATGCGCCTACTTTCCGAGATCAACAACTCGATGCGCAAAGTATCCCTCTAAATTTTGAGGATATTATAGAGCAACTTGGTGAAAACTACATTATGATGATTAAATTACATCCAGCGGTGGCACACAATTTAGGGAACTTTAGCCATCCGTTAATCGTCTCAGTAGAGAATGATGTACCTATCAATAAACTTTTATGTGTAACGGATTATGTTATTAGTGACTATTCTTCTATACCATTTGAGTTTTCTTTGTTGGGCAAGCCACAAATTTTCTATCCTTATGATATTGAAAAATATGAAATGGAACGTGGCTTTTGGACAGATTACAGTAAATTAGTCCCCGGACCAGTAGTATCAACAGATGATGAACTTGTATTCGTGTTGAAAAAAGATGAGTTTGATATGGAGCAAGTTAAGACATTTTCTGATACATGGAATATGTTCTCGGATGGCCATGCAAGTAGTAAATTAGTGGATTATTTGTTGAAAAATTTAAGATAAGAGCGAGTCTCAAGAGTTCTTTCATTTTTAAATAAATTGTAATATAATACGCAATAGTATATCTATGGAGGCACATTATGAAAAGAGTAATTACGTATGGTACGTTCGATTTGTTACATGTTGGACATGTAAATATTTTACGACGTGCCAAAGCACTTGGCGACTACCTAGTTGTGGCAATTTCGACTGATGAATTCAATGCATTAAAAGGCAAAAAAGCATATTACAGCTATGAAGATCGCAAAACTATTTTAGAAGCCATCAAATATGTAGATGAAGTTATTCCAGAAAATACTTGGGAACAAAAAATCCAAGATGTGAAGGATCATAACATCGATACTTTCGTAATGGGACATGATTGGGAAGGAAAATTCGATTTCCTAAAAGACTATTGTGAAGTCATTTATCTTCCACGTACAGAAGGTATTTCAACTACAAAAATAAAAAAAGATTTAATGAAAAAATAAATTCTTTGAATAACAGTGAAGCTAATTGTGATGGGATGCAAAATTTTACTTCCCACCAATTAATGATAAAAGGGCTAACGGAAATTTCCGTTAGCCCTTTTTAATTATTTTTTTGATGCAAACATATTAGCAACTTTCAGCGCTGTACGAACTGATTTGCGGTTTAAAGTACCTTGTAAATACTTTATTTGCTTATCTTTTTCAGCTAATATGTTGTGGTATTGTTCTTTATCTTTACTATTCCCTTTTTTAGCTTTTGCTTGCTGCTCAAGGGTTGTAAGCGTTTCAAAACGTTTAATAGCTTCTTGGACATCGCAACTTGCAATTGATTGGATAGGTGGCTGTAAATTTACTTTGGCTATAGCATCGTCTAATGGGACACGAGCTGGATCATTGCCATTCTTATAAATATGATCAATCTTATTTGTATTTAGGAAATCTATATAGCGATCAAAATTAGCACCTTGGTATTTTGATACTTCATGGAAATCTAACTTTTCAATAACATCCCATATATTCGTATTGTCATCAATGTCTTTCGCCCATATATGTGTTAAGTGATGGTATTCTGTTAGTTCTCGCATACGACCATCTTTAGGTATTAGAAGACTTGGTGTTCCTGCAATAGTCGCTGCAATATTCCCATGTAATCGAGCTCCAAATGAAAAGTCCGCTTGTTTTAAGAAATCTAACCATGTTGGAACATTTAAGAAATAGCGAACACGATTATTGACATATACATCATCGGTAATTTTCCCTGGATAGTTGTTATGTTCGATTTTTGGAATGTTAGGGAACCCAATGTATGTCAATCTCATTTCCTTTAACCATTGTGGTATGAAGTAATGATCAGGAAATTCATCCATACTTCTCGTTATAAAATCTAGTACGTTTTTAGGTGATAGACGTGATGAATTGACAGTTACCATAGATTCTGGTGTGATCGTTGTATCTCGGATTGTTAGTTCCCGTCCAAATGAATACATAGATGGGCAACCAATAGCCATATGATCTTTACCTTCACGGAATCCTAATCTTGAAAGGTAATCTGCAGTTATCTGTCCACGTACACCAACCATTGTAGATTTCTCTAATACTGCTTTGATAAAATCACGAACAACATCGTCAAATTCAAATTTATCATCTGGTTTTGGTTCGAATGTTGTACGTAATCCAACCCCAATAATATATACAGGGATTTTCAGTTTTTTTATCAGCTTGGTGTATTTTTTCATTGAAGATATAAAGTCACTTCGAAAAGCGTCCGCTAATGGGATAATATATGCATCATAGTTTTCGTTGATATAATCAGCTCTATCAGGATTGATATGATAATTGTCTGCATCAAATGTAACATCATCATCAGTCATCAATGTTCTATATACACTATAAGCATAAACTAGGTTTCCTACGTTTCCGCCGATTGAGTTTCTTACAATCATTTCTGCAGGAGTAAATGTTTGTAACGGGGTAATTCCCGATCGTATTAAATACTTTTTCATTTTATGTAACACTCCTTATTGTCTCGTGCTAGATTTAGATGCCATACAAGAATCGATTAAGTCAGCAACACGCTCAGTAGATTTGCCATCTAAGTTTTCAAAGAATTTATCTGTAAATTTCTTATAATCCACTTGTTCAATATCTTTTAGTTCTATTACTTTATCAATCATATCATCACATGTACGGACAATTGGACCTGGTGTGAAATCTTGATATGGAATATAGAAATCCCGTGTTTCAATATATTCTTCCAAATCGAAGCAATAGAAAATCATTGGTTTGTTCAATAACGCATATTCAAAACATACAGACGAATAGTCAGTGATTAAGACATCTGTAATAAACAGTAGGTCATTGACGCTTGGATATTTTGTAAAGTCTTTAATCTTGTCTTGGTATTCGGCTGGTATATGCATTCTTTTCTTAACAAATGGATGGAGTTTAATCAGTAAGATGCTGTCATCATCTAATTTTTCATATACTCGATCTAAATTGAGCATCTCCATCGGAAAATGAGCACTTGATTGGCCGTTACCACGGAAAGTCGGTGCATATAAGAAAATTTTCTTCCCTTCGAACTCTGGGTGTTTAGCATATAATTGTTGTCTTTTTTCTTTTTTATAATTGTCGTCAAAGAAAATATCTGTACGTGGAACCCCAGTAGGAATAACCTTATCTTCGGAAACACCAAAACCTTCTGCATAAAAAGGCACTACTTTCGATGAACTTACAATAACCTTTGTATAGTTTTTATGGTTTTTAGAATTAGGATTTGGACCGCCAACCTTTCCTACACGACTATAACCGAAAGTTTTAAAAGCACCTACTGCATGCCAAATTTGTACTAAATCAGCATTTTTGCGGATTTTCAGAGGATAAACCATCGGATAGAAGTCATCTAACATAATAACTTTTGAAGTAGCCATATTGTAAGCCAATTTTATAATTTCTAAATATCTTTTACGTGTTTTTACACTTTCTTTTAATAGAAAATAATATTCGTAATTATGTCTTTTTTCTAACTCATTATAGACGAATCTAAAATTATCACTTAATGTTTTTCGACTATCTGATAGAATGGAAATTTTGTTGTGATTAATGGGTAGTATGCAAAAGCACTTGTATAGCATTTGGAAAATTTCTTTTTTAAATTTACGATCTAGTTTTTTTCGCAATTTCTTTTTCATTTTGACTAACTTTTTCAATGTTGTACCTCTTTTACCATGTATTATTATAAGTAAGCGACCTTGTGGATTCAAAAAGTCAACGTTATCTTCTAACACCAAGTTCAAATCCTGATCCTAATGCACATTGAACTCTTGTAAACTACTGATAGGTTTACTATTATGGGTCCGTATCCTCATATTGCAATGCGTATGCCTTTACATTATAAATTCTTTTTAGCTTTCCTTCCAGGAAATCCTCTCGAAATACCGACAAAATACTTGTTCTTTTCACAAAATATGTGAAATTCATAGTTTTTCATTGTCTTTCAAATTACTTTTTTGTTTCCTTTTTAACTTTTTAATCTCCTTTTTTAATAGGTGATTTTCCTTTTTCAGCTTTGTCATATCATTAGTCAACTCTCTTAGTTTTTCAGCAATTGATAATTTATACAAATCATTTTCTCGAATATACTTTACTCTTCCGCTAAATATATCTGTTACATATTGGTCGGCCTGTATAGGAACATGCTTATTTAAAAATGCTGCATACAAAGACAACAAGTGCTCTTTTTTATCTTCTGTTATTTTTTTATCTTTATAAAAGGAGCGAAATTGGCCGTGTCTGAACATTCTCGTTACAAATTTCCCTGTTAATCGATGTTTGTACTCTAAATCTCCAATGGAACCTTGGTAAATACTCTCAATTATTTTAGTCATTATCTCAAAATATAATGACCCATTTAGTTGAACATCCGATAAATGTCCATGATCATGTTTTGTGATGAAATAACAGTCATAGTCTGCTAATACTGAAATGTGATTTGTATTACATAACATTGTTACAGAAAAAGCTTGATCTTCGGCAACTATAGCATCTTTTAAAAAGGTCAAATCTAGTTGCTTGATTTTTTCGAGCTTGTACATTTTAAGAACAGATAGAGCGTAGAAAAGGCTATTTTCAATAATTTCAGCTTTAGGTATATTTCCGTTTTCAAAAACAGCTTTCGGTACCTTTCTGCCATTCATCCCGACATACTTTCCAATGATAATATCTGCATTGTTATGTTTACCGTATTCATACATTCTCTCTAAGGTTTCTTCAGCCAAGTAATCATCCGCATCGACAAAAAATATATATTCGCCTTTTGCTAAAGCTAAAGCGTCATTTCGTGGCATACTTGCTCCCCCAGAATTTTCAGTTCGACTGACGATTTGTATGAATTCTGGATATTGCAATTGATAAGATGTAAGGATTGTTTTTGTATTATCTGTAGAACAATCATCCACTACGATAATTTCATAATCGGCATGGCAAAGCGATTGATGTACGACAGAATCTAAACACCGTTTTATATAATCTTCTGCATTATATGCTGGGATTGCTACAGTAACTTTCAAATTTTCATTCTCTCCTCTTTAAATTGCCTAATTATAATCTAGGACATTTTTAACACTTCTCCACTTAAGTTGCAAGAACATTAAAAAATACATACTAAAAGCTCCGATTCAACTTGGTAACTTAAATCGGAGCTTTTAGAGAATGTACTAAGCATAGTTTTTTATAGCGAATGAACGAATGCTTCTAGGCGGTCCATACCTTCTTTAAGTTCTTCGTCAGAGTATGCGTAGGTGATACGTAGGTAGCCTTCTCCGTATGGAGTAAAAACTGATCCTGGGATAACACCGACACCGCCTTCTTTTCGTTGCATGAGGCGAATCGCGAATTGTTCAGATGTTAGTCCGAATTTCTTGATAGATGGGAAGATGTAGAATGCACCGTTTGGTTTATTTACTTCAATGCCCATTTTAACAAGGCGATCATAGACATAATCGCGTCGTTTAATATAGCTTATGTTCATCTCTTGCGGCGTATCTTTGCAATTGGTTAGTGCTTCGATTGCTGCATATTGGCTTGGCAGCGCTGCGCAGATTGCATTGAATGAATGAATTTTCGCTACTTCAGCAATTAATCGAGCATCTGCCATTAAAAAGCCTATGCGCCATCCTGTCATGGAGTGAGATTTAGATAGACCATGGATAAGGAATAGGCGATCTTTTAGCTCGGCATAGGAACCGAATGAGCGATGTTCTCCAACAAATGTGTTTTCGCTATAGATTTCATCTGAAATAATGTAAAGATCTTCATCCTTCAATACATTTGCAAGTGCATCCATTTGTTCATGGGAAATTGTTGCACCTGTTGGGTTAGATGGGAAGTTAAATAAAACGGCTTTTGTTTTTGGTGTGATTAGTTTTGCTAGGCGTTCGGCAGATGGTTGGAAGTCTGTATCTGTTGTGTCTAGGTAAACTACTTTTGCACCGCAATACGTAATGACTGGTTCATATCCAGAATATATTGGTGCTGGTAAAATGATTTCGTCCCCAGGTGCTAAGATTGTACGGAAAACAGAGTCAATAGCTTGTGTTGCACCGTTTGTAACAAGGATTTCATCTTCCGGTTTGTAGTGACAATTATATTTTTCGGCGAAGAAGGCGGCCACTGCTTTACGTAATTCGATTAATCCTGGATTTGCGGAGTAAGTTGTTAAGTTATTTTCAATCGCTCGTATTCCGGCTTGTTTTACTGATGCTGGTGTTGGGAAGTCGGGTTGGCCAATTGTTAAATTAATCGCATCTGGATAGTTAACTAATTGATTTGAAAATTTACGAATTCCAGGTAAACCTAGTTGATCCATTTTTGGATTCATTGATAAAGACATGTGAAAATCCTTCTTTCGTTATGTTTAAATTTAGTTATTGTATTTATTATACTCATAAATCTGAAAAATGAAATATTTTATTGCTTATTTTAGAAATAGATGCTATAAAACATAAGTTTAAAATAAAAAGACAGAAAATTCAAAGAAATTTCATGTGCTCTTTGATTTTTCTGTCTATTAAACGATCATATTGACCTTATTCACATTTTAATAACTGCTCCACAATCTCTTTTGCAATTCCTTTTGTTTTAGAAAAGTTATAGCGTACCATTCTGCTCGTATCAAAATGTTCGCTAGCTTTTCTCTCATTAATCCATTCAATAAGTTGAGTTCTTTTTTGTAAAACGGGACCGTCTGATATAGTCTCTATTTCGTTGTAAAGGCCTCGACTTTTTTTGTATTCCTCTAAATCCGGAACATAATGTGCTAGTGGTTTTTGAAGAAGCCCAAATTCAAATATTGCAGAAGAATAATCTGTTATAAAAGCATCCGCTAATGGCATCCAATCATTTGCAGAGAATTGACTATTCATAATAATATTGCTTTGTTTTTGCAACCTTTCAAATTTGCTCTCCTCCATATATGGATGTCCTGCAAATATAATAAGTTTATCCTTTTCGATTTGTTTTGAAATAGCTAGTATTTCTTCGACCATATCCAAACCAGATTCTCTATAATTGTTTGCTGCGCGGTATGTAGGAGCAACCAGAATCTTCACCATTTGCTGCTGTTCTTTAGTCAATGACTTTAAAACTTTTTTATTTGTTTCTTTTACATATTTTTCATCTGCAAAAAAATCAATACGTGGAACGCCTATTGGATAAATACGTTCTTCTGACATGTGAAAAGCTTCTGCATAATAGGGAATCATGTTCTTAGAAGATACGAAAACATGCGTATAATGAGAATGAATCGGTATGATTTTCAAATAACTACTACTAGGTCCAAATTTGGTATCTACCGTACTATAGCCAAATTTTTTAAAAGCGCCTGCAGCATGCCATAATTGTACGATACTCGTACCTTTTCTCGGCTTTATTAAATATACAGGTAAATAATAATCATCTAGCAATATGTACTTTGCATTACTAATATACGCAATTTCTTTAAACTGTCTAAGATTCATCTTATTATTTGGTATGATGAATTGGAACTCTAATTGTGGCTGAGTTTTTTTTAACTCTTCATATACAGCCTTTATATTACCTTCAAGTTTTTTGTGACGATATAAAGGAATAACTACCTTGTTTTGTTGAATCGGACGGAATATGGTCGTAGCTTTATAACAACATTGAAAGATTACTTTATAAAACCATTGAATTTTATATTGTATCTTTTTAAGGATACTCATAACTAAATTCTCCAATTCATAACAGTTTTTCCCCATGAACTGGACAAATCAGATTCAAAAGCTTTTAGAGCGTCTTGAACAGAAGTGACATCTACTACTTGTCCAATTAATGTTGATAAGGAATCAACAATCTCTGGATGTTCTTTATATATACTCACTGTTCTTTGGAAATCAGCTAAACCACTACGACTACTTCCTATCAATGTAAGACCTTTTTCAAGAACCATACGCGTATTGATTTCTACTGGATATTCACTAACACCTAGTAAGGCAATAGATCCTTCCGGTTTAATCACATCTATAATTTGGTCAATAGCATATTGACTGCCTTTTCCACCCGCACATTCAAAAGCATGGTCAATTTCATATCCTTCTGGAATATCGTTGATAAATATAGCTTCATCGCAGAATGAGAAATGATTTAACTTATAATCTGTTTTACCGAAAATTGTTACTTTGCAATCAGGATACAATGTTTTTAAGAACAGGCTAGTTATAAATCCTAGATTTCCGTCTCCCCAAACACCAAACGAACCTCTACGTTTAATGGCTTTTTGTTCAAATCGGCTAATGGCATGTACTGCTACTGAAACAAGCTCTGTATAAGCAGCTACATGCATATCGATTTCTTCTGGTAGAATAACAAGACGATCTCTTCGGATAAAAATATAGTCTTGCATAAAGCCATCATAGCCACTTGATCTAAAATGACTCGTTCTTAAATAATTTTCAGCAATATATGGATCATCTTCAACTGGTTTGTTTGGTACCATCACTACTTTTGTACCGACAGGGATTTCATTTTGCGGATCATAAGCTACCTCTCCCACACCTTCGTGAATAAGAGCCATTGGTAGTTTTTTCTTCATCGCTTCTTCGCCACGAGTACCTGTATAATAACGCTGATCAGCAGCGCAAATTGATAGGTTTGTTGGACGGATAACGACTTTATCGGCTGATATAGAACTGTCCTTGTATGTGACTTCAATTTGTCTTGGTGATACTAGTCGATAAACTTGGTTAATCACTTATCCATACTTCCTTTCAAAATGGCATTTGAAACACTCAAATCATAAGGGGTTGTTACTTTAATGTTAAATGTTTCCCCACGAACTAATTTAACTTGATGCCCTTTTATCGCAAAAATTTTACAAGCATCTGTTAAAATTTCTTTTTCTTCATCAGTTAACGTATTGTAAAGTTCTTTTAACTTTGTAATTTTAAATGTTTGTGGTGTTTGCCCTTGATACATATGGCTTCTCACAGGAATAGATGAAATCATTTCACCATCTGTCGATTCAACGATTGTATCAATTGCACTAATAACTGTATCAACAGCATCGTGCAACAACCCTTCTTCAATATTTTGCTCAATGATTCGATGTGTTAAGAAAGGTCGAACAGCATCATGTGTAATAATAATGTCATTATCGTCAACTGGAGCAAAACTTTCTATATAGTGGATGATATTCATAATTGTCCCATTACGATCAGCTCCACCTTCAATAACCTTTACGGTAGGGATATTTACTCCGTATTTTTCGAGAATATCATTTGTATGTCTGATCCATTCTTTTGGTGTTGCAACGATGATCAAATCAATTCTCTTGTTCAATATAAATTTTTCAATAGTATGTACAATAATTGGTTTGTCGTTCAAATGTAAAAATTGTTTAGGCATTGGGACATTTCCCATACGCGTGCCCTTTCCTCCTGCTAATATACCAGCATAAATCATGTATCAGCACCCCTTATAAGTTAAATATCTATTAATTTATTATTTCAATTTTTAAAATTCGAATTTGGACTTTTCTTCATTCTATAGTATTAATATCCTTTCGCCACATCGGGAATATTGTAGCACATTTCTACAGTATGTTCTACTTACATCGCCCTTTCAACAACGTTCAACGTATTGCTTATAACTTCATATCTACTACTCTCATTTTCCATTTTTATATAAGAATGAAGTATGAAGTTCAATCATGTTCAACTTTTAAAGTGTGGAATTTTATCGAAATAACCAATGTAAGCAAAAATCCCTTAAAAACTTTTCGACAAATTTCCCCAATTCAGTAAATTGTGGATAAGTTTATACACATTCCCCACATAGTTGTACGTACATTTCGTTATTTATCCACACAGTTTAATCACAACTTATCCACTTATAGTTGTGGATAATAGGCCAGTTGTTTATCAATGAACAATCTGATAAATTAAATGTACAACTTAGCAACTATCAATATATTCCTCTTTTATATAAATTAGAACATGAAATTTTCAATTGGAGGTGAATGAAAAAATGGATACACTATCGGACGAATTATTAATCGAGGCTTACAACGAAGCAAAGACATTTCAATTAAATTCGGATTTTATTCGTTTGTTAGAAGATGAAATTCTTAGAAGAATAGCTGTCAGGATGATAATAGATTGTAAAGCAGAAAATATTGATGTCACCAAAACTTCCCCAATAGATTCTAATGCATTCAATAGATATTTTAACCTTGCTTAGATTATTTTTAGGTGTGCTCAAAAAGTGAGCACTTACTTTCATTTAATATTGTTTATATAATTATTTAACAACCTCACATATATCTGCATAATCTAGTTTATGGGTCATAGTCCAAAGTACTTTGGCCAGATAAACAAACGTGGGAGGATATAATAAATTGAATCCTTATTCAAATGGTGTTATTTCGTATTCGCTAACACAAATGTATCAACCACCTTATTCTCAATACACTGCTCCTGTTCGATTCTTTCTAGTGCAACCTCCGTCAATATATGATTATCGCTGTAAAAGCAAGGCCGAAACAGATTATGTTAGTATGAATCGGCTTCTTTGGATGGAGCATGTAAACTGGACTCGTATGGTAATTACGAGTATCGTTTTTAACTTACCCGATGTACAATTTGTTGAAGAACGTCTTTTAAGAAATGCGACAGATTTAGGAAATTGTCTTCGTCCTTTCTACGGTGATCAAGTGGCGGATCATTACACAAAGCTTATCCATGATCATCTTACGATTGCAGCTGAACTTGTTACAGCGGCTGTTAAAGGTGATACAACTACCGCAAATGCCAAAGAGATAGAATGGTATAAGAATGCAGATGACATTTCCCTATTTTGGAGCAAGATTAATCCATATTTACAACAAGAAGATGTGAAGAAGATGTTCTATACTCATTTGGATTTAACGAAAAAAGAAGCCGTTACGATGATTCAGAAAAAATATAAAGATGATATTGAAACATTTGATCAGATTGTTATGGAAGTTTTAATGATGGCTGATATGCTTTCAAATGCTGTTGTGATGCAGTTCTATCAATATTTTCAGTGCCGGTATTAAGGTGTGAAACATTGTTAATGTGGCTACAATTTTATTATTTTTCTGTCTGGCTTTCTTTTATCGGCAAGTAAAGGAAAGCTTTTTTATATTTTGAATAATGGACAATCGGTTTGTTCTCTTGTACTTGGCCCATTAAATATGGCGCTATTGTATTTTCATGAACGACTCCATGTGCACGCTGTAATACCCATTGCGTATGGCCATTATATTGTCGGATCAGTGTCCCCGTTGTTTTTGTCCATAGATAATGCCGTTCTGTTAGCCAAAATTCTAGTGGTGTCCGCATGATTGGCTCAGATATTGGTTTAACAGTGGCTATTAATGTTTCTGGTGTATGACCATTTTCTTCCCTTCTATTTTGAAATGTTAAAGTACCTTTGTCTCTTTTCTCATAAATTTTTGCAAACTGAAAAGGGAGTATGTCCCCTACACTCGCTAGCTTCGAAACAATTGGATTATTTACGTTTATGCTAAAAAAATATACACCAGACTTTCCCTTATATTTCACATAAGTTCGTACGTTTAGCTCCAAAAAAGAGCTTGTCCCTGGAATAGGTGGTATAAACCTAAAACTCTTTTGTTTCATCTGAAAGTACACAACTCCAATCCAAGCCATTCCATCGAATGTATCAATCTCCAATTCTTGTGGCACATAATCTTGCAAGTCCTCTGCTAGTATCGGCCAATGAAGAAAATACACATCCTGCCATTCCTGTTCCATCACCCACGGTCCTTTACTCATATATGTATCCCTCTTTTCAGAAAGTCATAATCGTACATTTGCGATATCAAGTGGATTCAGACATGAGATTTTTGGGGTGGTCACGCGGTTTTGGGTGTCAGTCACGCGATTTTGGGCTCTCCTCCCGCAGTTTTGGGCGTCAGTCACGCGGTTTCAAGCTCTCCTCCCGCGGATATAGAAATTGAATCCACGTTCCGGACAATTTAAGTCTCCTTTCAGTTCTGGCAGATCTTCGTGTCTATTAATCCTACCTTCTTATGGGAGTCAATCCACGCATTTCGTGTTCCAATCCACGCAGTTTTAAATTGAATCCACGTTCCGGACAATTTAAGTCTTACATCAACTTCACACATCAACTTCAAGCGTGGAATAAAGCTCGATTCCGTTTTTCACAGTTCGAGCTTTTATCTTTTATGTGAACGGATATATAACTCATCCATCTGACGATAATTGTTTCTTGAGTATTTTTTGTTTTAGATCAATCATTTTTTCTTTGGATGGATAGAGGAATGTTGAGTTTAGAGCTTTGTCGATGGAAATTAGAGCATCATCAAGTTCTTTTGCCTTTAGTTGCGCATCCGCTAAATAATACCAGTAGTATGAGTAATTGTAGATTTGAACTAATTGTTTATAAAAAGAAACAACTTTTTTAAAATAATAGGGATAAACATCTTTGGCTAGTACAAACTCTTTGCCATCGTATCGATATACGTCAACCATATAGGCATCTCCTGTATCATGACTCCAAATTGCCAATTCGTATTGACCATCTTTTCCGTATCGTCCGGGCATATCTTCCACAAATAATTTACTATAAACCGTATTGTTCGGAAGCAAATTGGTGAATCCATAGCCCTTCCACTGTAAGATGATTAGTTCTGACCATATGCTTCCAATTTGCCAACCTACGATTAGTGATTTTACGCCATTGGGGGTTATTTGAACTGCCATTAGCTCAGTGATTGCATATCCTTTTCCTTTGATCTCCATAACGGGGTACCAATAGTCTATTGTTTTTTTTAATAAAAGAAGATAATTTTCTCCTCTAAATTGATAAGCAACGATTAGCTCTTTTAAGCGGTCTCCATCTATATCTGCCAACAAAATGGCCGGTCTGTTGTTTTGTAATTTTAGAATAGTGGCTGTCGGTGGTAAAATATTTTCCAACAACTGTTCGATTTCATCCATGTCTCCCCACCCTCTCATAGTAGTGTATGCTTACTTGGGAATGGGGAATAGTTGGGTAACATGCTGTACTTTTATATTTGGAGGTAAGTTAGCTTTTGAAACATTCCTTTTTTTCTCTTGCACGAATGGGGCTATGCCATAAAAAAAGATGCCATCTGAAAATACAGATGACATCTCCTATTATTTAAAAGGGGTTAGTTTTATGTTATTTCGATAGATTAATATACAGTTTACCAGCAGCTTTTTGACGTGTTTCGTTTTTGAAGCTGTCGACCGCTTTAACTTCGATCACTGCTCCGTCTGCTACAGTTCCATCTGGTACAGTCCAGTATCCTACATAATGACCATCTGATTCTTCAGTCAGTGGGAGTTCTGTAGCGTTTGATACAGTATCATTTACGTTTGTTAATGGCATGTGGATGAGGAATGTTGCTTTCACATCCGGCTCACTATCAAAGACGATTTTAACTGTTTTACCAGTTGTCAATGTAAGATCTTTTGCTGGTGTTAAGTTTTCAATTACTGGTGCAGTGTAATCTGCAGTTACAGTTACTTTTTTCGTTACTTTATTTTTTGCTTTGTCTTGTGCAACTACTTTGATCTCATTAGTACCTTCATCTAAAAGGATACGAAGAGAGTATTTACCGTTTGATACTTTGGCTTCTTTGCCATTTACTTTAACCCAGTCAAGGTTAGCATCAGCAATTGTTCCTTCAACTGTTACAGTTTCACGATTTGTTTTTGAGCTATCTTGTGGACTGTCGATAGTCAAAGTAGGATTTTCTGTATCTAAAGTTACTTTAATCGCTTCAGATTCTCCAGTTACTTTACCAGCCAGTTTAGATACTGCTGATAACGTGTTCTCCCCTTCTACTAGTGTAGCTGGGATTGAGAATTTACCGTCAGAGCCAACAACTACTTTACCAGCTTCTTTGCCATTTTGTTTTAGGGTGATTTCTGTTGTTGGTGAAGCCTTCCCTTCAACTTGAACCGCAGATTCACTTGTTACCGACTCTGCTACTGGTGAAGTGATAACTGGTGCATTCACCTCATAGCTAACGCGTGCGCGAATCATATAGTTACCCTCTTCTGCTGGTGATTTAGACCATGTGCCAGAAACAGCTTGATAACTTCTTTCCGCATTTTTGCCATCTTCATCTGTTGCAAGGCCAGGAGCATTTGGATTTGCATTTGTTTGGCGATATACCATATAGAAGTCGCCGTTAACAATGATATTGTGCTCACTTAAGTCAACAACAGTCCATTCGCCATTACGTAGAGCAGTTGCATTAATTGGACCTGCAAGTTTTTTACCTGGAGTACCTTCAGCACCAGTTGCATCCCATACTTCTACTTCAAATGCTGTGCCACCAGGGTTTGGCCATGTTGTATCCCAGAAACGGAATACGCCATCTGTTACAATCCCTTGCTTTTCGTTTTCTGGGAGTGACATTTTCACTGCCCATGCATTACCTGCTGCATTGAATGCACGTGCATTTTCAGCCGTTCCATCATCGTATCCAATTTCTCCACCAGGGTAAGTGTAGAATGGTTTTAATTGAATATCCTTCGATTTTGCTTCTTCACCGATTGAAACAGTAAACTCTTGGCTATTGTATCCACGAGCAACTACTTTTAATGTATAGTCCCCATGATAAGCTTTAATAGAGTAATTACCTTCAGCATCTGTTGTTACAGGTGCAATATTTGCATCTTCTTTAAGCAGAAGTGTTGCGCCTTCGATTCCTTCACCTGTTGACTCATCAGTAATCTTACCGCTTACTGTGTTTTGAGCGATTTCTTGTAATGTGAAGTTAGCCGTTGATGTTTCATCTGCTTCAACTGTTACAGATTGCTGTTTAGATGTGAATCCATAAGCTTCCGCTTTTGCTGTAAATGTTCCTGTACTATGTTTCAATGAATATGAACCTGTAGCAGGATCTGAATATACAGAACGATTAGATTCTAAAATGCTTACTTGTGCTCCTAATGGTAGAAGTGTTGGATTGACAACTTTTTCTTCAACAGGAACTGATTCTTTTTCAGGTTTTGTTGGTTTAATAGTTTTAGGATCAATCGCTTCTTTTTTAGAATTCTTGTCTTTTCCTTTACCACTTACAACAATCACACCTGTTTTCTTATCTTTACCTTTTGATACTTTACTAGCTTGAGAACTGTCTGTTAATGCTATGTCATCAATATACCAGCCTTCTTTTTGAACACTTGAATCTGAGAATCCATTAAAGCCAATATAAATACGTTGACCAGCATATGCAGATAGGTCTACTTCAGCATCTAGCCAACCATTCGACGCGCCAGAAACTCTCATTAGTTGTGTCCAGTCTTCATTGTTTGTTGAGACGAAAACTGTGCCATAATCATATTCCCTACCAGAAGTAGACTTTTCAAAATTAAACCATTGTTTAAATTGTAAAAATGCATTTCCTTCTGGAAGATCGATTGGTGGCATCACTAATGTTGCATTCATACTGTTCGCATAGTTTCCTGCTAAGTTAGTAGCATAAACTTTTTCGCCAGATGCAGCATTTCCTGGGCCAGAAGTTGGTTTACCCCATTCCCAGCTATTTTGGTTACCAAATGATGTCCATCCAACTGGTTGGGATTCTAAGTCTTCAGAATAACCTACTGTAATGCCTGGTTTGACTTTTACAGTGTACTCATCACTTACAACTTCATTGTTACCAAAGTCATTGACAACCCATTTATATTTGAAGTCACCAACTGGAACATTTTCGCCAGGGACTTTCACACTGAATTCGCCTGATTTATAGTCGCCAGATTTACGGAGTGCTTCGATATTTTTCCAATCACCGTTGGCATCTTTATATTTTAAAACAACAGATGCAACGCTAATATTATCCGACGCACTTGCAGTTAGCTCTAAATCCATACCCGCATAAGTTTCTTTTGGTGCAGTATGTTTTAGGACTGGTGCTTCATCATCTTCACCTTGCTTCGTTACTTGTCCATCTATAGTTCCTAGACCAGTAGCGATGGATGATACTGCTTGGTAAGCGTCAACTAATCCATATCCATAACCATGGTTTGGCGTTTGTGGATATTGTGAGTCTGTTAATGGTGTTGCTGTTTCGAGTAAGATATCTTCCATCTCATCAACAGTTAAATTTGCACTTACTTGACGAAGAAGTGCTGCTACACCAGAAACAGCTGGACCAGCCATAGATGTTCCATTCCATCCGCCTTCATACACGCTACCTGGTACAGATGAACGGATATTAACTCCTGGAGCAGAGATATCTGGTTTTATCTTGTCATACGGTGATGGTCCACGTAATGAGAAGCTTGCTACTTTGTTATTGATATCAATTGCGCCTGTTGCAAAACTTTCAGGATAGTTTGCTGGTGCGGCTACTGAACCAGCTCCACCTGGATTTGTGAGTGTTGTGTTTCCTGCAGAGAACTCTGGGAAAATTTCAGCTGCACGCCAATTTCGTACAACGTCACGGTACCATTCATCAAGTCCAGGACCGCCGCCCCATGAATTGTTTACTACGTCAGGTGCCATATCTACTCGTGCGTTACCGCTTGAGTCTGTTGGCGCCAAAATCCATTCTGCTGCTTCTAAAAGGTCTGTATCTGTTCCTCCATTAGAAGTAAATGCTTTAACGGAGATGAATTTTGCACCGGGTGCTACACCGATTTGGTTGGTGCCATTCGGTTCGCTACCGACCATTGTTCCCGTTACATGTGTTCCATGTCCAAGATCATCGTATGGTGTAGCTCGTCCAGCTGAGGTTGCATCAAACCAGTTAAAATCGTTTGATACTTGCCCAGTAGCCTTATTGTACCCACGATACTTTTCTTTCAATGCAGGGTGGTCCCATTGAACACCAGTATCAATACTTGCGACTACCGTACCGCTACCATCAATACCCATCTCCCAAGCTTCTGGAGCTTTTACACGTTCAACATTCCACTCAATACTTGAAGTTTTAGCTTTTTCTTCAACTGCATTTTTTGCTTTTGTTTCAGCAGTTTTTTTCGTTTTAGGTAGATCCTTCACTTTCAAAAATGATGGATCTTCTTCAGAACTTACCTTGGTCGTATAAAGTTGGCGTGTTTCATTTGGTAGTACTTTTTCTACTTCCTCAAAAGTTGCAACCTTCTCTGCTACCTCTTTTGTAGCCGTAACAGCCATACCATTTACGATATAGTAAGACTCAATGTCTTTTGCATTGCCCTTTTTAACTTCTTTCTCAAGATATTGCTTTACGGATTCTTGTGATTCAAGAGATGTCGCCTTTAAATCCGATACTACTGCAGAGCGTTGCACAAATTTCGTTTGTTGTGCTGATAGGTTGTCCTTCTCTGCACTTTTTCTAGCTTGTGTAGCTACTTTGTTGACAGATGATTTGTCTTTAAATTTAATCAAGAAAGTTAGTTTTTCATCATCTTTGAAATCCTCTAGTAAACTATTACTTACTTTGTTTTTTACAACAATTGAATTTTGATTGGACTCACTGAATGATGAGTGAATCTCATTTGTTTTCGCTCCTGCAATGTTGGGCGTTAGCATCGAAAATGCCATAAGTGCTGATGTAGCAAGACTCAATGCTTTAGCATAACGTCCTTTCCTTTCCATTCGCATTCCTCCCTCTATTTTTTGGGTGTTACTCGTTTTCTAGATGTAAGAAAATTTAAGATAACTTAATAAGTCCAAAGAAAAAGAAAACACCTTTCCCCCCTTTCCCAAATGGCATTTAGGTAAATAGATTCAAAGGTGTGGATACATTCTCTAGTTGTTAAAGTTACTATATATTAACAAAATCAAAAATTTTGTTAGTCTATGTCGAAAGTTTTTAGAATTTTCAAAATTAATCGTTTTCTACTAATCACATGGGGGACTTTAGTATTTAATTTAGAGGATTGAAAACCGAATCTAACTACTAAAAGTGCCTGTTATTACTGGTTTCATGAGGATTTTAAAAGTGATAAATATAATAACCTTATAATTCATAAAATAAAAAATGCATAATTACACCCAAAAAGGATAAAAGCATGTCATTTGGATATTTAAATTTTAATTACTAATCAGTAAAAAATAACTATAACAATTTCTAGCTATTAGACAATAAAGTTATTTTTCTTGATTTGGTATTTGTTATATATCAAGCTCTAATTGTATTTAGTTATTTATTTCCATATAAAAATTGAATATCTACTCTTTTTATCCGCATAGGTCCATTTATGTGTTATAAATTTTCTTATTTATAGGATGAATTTTCTATATATGTACTTTTGTATGTACTTGTGTCTATATGTCTCAATTTAAAATAAGTGCCAAACAGTTAAATTAGATTTAGTCATTTAGTTATGGGTTTGATTCGTAAAAAGTTTGGATTAGAGTACATAATCTTCCTTAGATTCATCTATTTACTGTCATTAATGTTTAGCCTTGCATATGTTTGGGTAAGGATGAAAAGAAATTGGGGGATGATGATGAGGAGGTTATGGAGACGCTTAGGGCTGGATTTTTTTGATGCGGTGATTTGGATTTATGGAGGAAGTATGGCGGTTTTGTTTCTCGTGCTATTTGTTTTTTTCTGGATTCGTTAGATTAATGCGTTTTCTCATTAATTTCTAAGTGAAAATTTTATATAAGAGGGATAATTTGTTGTGGAAGGTGCATGTTATCTTTATTGTGCGATGGGATTATCGAATTATCTAGCTGCACGTCAAAAGCACCTAGTCATTTAGCAATGAATAGGTGCTTTTTAAGAGTGTTGCGTATTCAATTTCTTAAGTCCTCCATAGGTTTTAAATCTTTTGCAAGTGTGTAAAATAACTCTTCATCGCGTTGTTCTAAAGCTTCATCGATCAACCGTAAGCGATTGGAATCTTCCAGTTCTTTTATGAGTATATCCAATTCTGATGGTGCCTCTAAAAGCTGTTCACCACGTTTCAATTGCAGTTCATCTAAAATTAGTTCTAGGTGATCGTGAATATTTGAAACAAGTAATAATTGATACAAAGGTAGACGTATGAAACGACTGCCCTTTTGGAATACGAAAACTTCAGATAGGTTTTCAATTTGTAATGATGATAGATTAATCACTATTTCCTTTCCTTCTACAGGGATGAAATGGAATAATTCCTCATCCTTAATAATAGAGAAGTATTGGTAAGCAAAGACCATTTTCAGGCGAGCACCATCTCGTTTCGTGTAGAAAGGTTCCATTCTTTTTACTTCTAACATAGGCCCCCTCCTTCGAAGGAATATTCTGATTATTAATATAGTATCATTAAACACTCTTAAATGACACTAAAATATTTGTCGTCTTTTCAGAACTTTTCTGCTGTTTTCAGCAAATTAAAACAACGTTACATGACTTTGTATTGAAAAACTTCCTTTTACATTTACGAATAGTATGAAAAAGATTTATAATGAAAGGAAAGTTTTTTTGCAGGAGCGATGATATGAATACGAATATTTCTGATATTGCCAAACGTTACGAGGATTTTATTCGTAATCAAATGGCTCAAATTAGTTTAGATCTTCATACAACAAATAGTGAAGATGACGAGTTAGTCAGACGTGCTGCTTTTTTAGCTCGTCATAACTATGTAAAGATTACTACTTATAGTGAAGAACGTAATGTCATTTCTTTTGTAGTTCAAGACGCAACACCGACGAACGTGACATTTCAAATAAATTCTGACAGTCTAACTTGTGATTGTCCAAAAGAACATTGGTGCCGTCATAAACTGGCGGCTTTGTTTGTTCTATATCAATATATTGATTCTTTATCAACATGGCTTGAAGGATTTCGGGCGAAAAAATCAGCTCAGATGAATTTGTTAAAAGATGAGCGATCTCCAGAAGCTTGGTTGCGTTTAGTTCAGAATGTTTATAAGAGCAATTTGTACAGTCAACCTGTTATGAATCCATATTTAGTTGAGAGTATTTTCGCTGATATGCAACGACAAATTTTCCAGCATACTCCGCTTGAGCGTGAATGGCAAAGCTTATATAAATTATTTACGCATATTGCTTTGTTATCTCACACATGGAAACATCTGCATCCGACAAACGAATCTTATAAAACATATTACAATAATTTTATAGAACATGAAGCAGAAAAAGTGAAGGATTTTATTCGCTTAACTTCTTCAAAACCTCGTCTTTTTGCGACAGACCCTTTCTATGATACATTGCAAAAAATAGTCAATTATTTTTTGTTACACCAAAAAGGCTACTTTGAACAAAGGTTATACATCTATACGTTTTTCTGGGAATCTATGTTTAATGAGAAATCCCGTCGAGAAACAGAACTAGCTTTGATCAAGAATGATCGACATATTGCTGATGATGTTAAAGTTGAAAGTATTGAATCGATGTTCTTAATCATGTTAAAAAAATACGATCAACTTGAACAAAAGCTTATCGATTTAAATGAAGCGGATATGCTTATATGGATGGATTTAGCAAGATTTGCAGACCGCAACGAAGATGACCAAGCGCTTTCCATGATTGTACGTGCAATGCTTCCTTATTTAAACTCATTCATCAATAGTTGGCTATCAACCCGATATCGCTCAGCATTTGTGAATGCTTTCAATAAATTATGTTCAAAAGTTCATCTTAATGACGAAGAAGCAGAAGTTTTATTTTCAGCTTCAGGTATGTACGGTATGCAACCTTATTCTCTGTTTTTAATAGAACGTGGTCGCTTTACTGAATGGACCGCACTTCATCATCGTTTTCCTTCTTCGCTTGCCTATTTGGAGCTGTGTGGATTAAAAACGGTATTAGAAGAAAAACCTGAGGTACTTCTGCCGCTTTATCATGCACTTGCTATGAATGAGTTAAATCAAAAATCACGTCAACATTATAAACAAGCTGTACGTGTTTGGAAGAAGATGAAGGCTGCTGCAAAGAAAAGTGGTAAAACGGAGTTTTGGAATGATTATGTCGATCAAACACGTCAACAATATAAACGTCTTCGTGCATTACAAGAAGAAATTGAGAAAGGAAACTTGAAGCTATGACTATGAATGCAACAGTACCGGATACTTTTTTAAAAACAATCTCTCTTAGTGTAGAAACTGAATCCGGACAATCCTTTTCTTTGCAAGCACACGATCAGAATGGTTCGCCATTACTTGCAACTGAATGGCTATCCTTTCTTTTCTTTCAATACGAACCTGCTTTTTATGGTCTTACAGCAAATCATACATCGTATACTATTAGCCTTTCACCACTTGAAATGGTGGAATTGTTTTCAGATGAAAATAAACATCCATTCATTTCGTACGTTGGCATTGATGAAAACTCAAATAATTGGTTAAACGCTTCTGCTAATGCTTCTAAATATTGGTATAGCAAAGATCTGTGGAAAAATATCTCTGTTGGAGAAGATGATTTTACAATCGATTTATCAATCGATGATCAGGTGAAAGAACTACTGCAAATGGCGATTATTCAAAAGCTATTAGGAGCAGGATTAACTATACATGATTTACCTTCTCTCCTTCCTTTCTTCCGCAATGGCGGTTGGCCGATTAAGCCGAAAAAAGTTGATGATGCAGTGTTTGTTGGCTTACGTTTACGGGAACCCGGAGAAAATCAAGAAGAGTGGTTCCTTGAGACCGTTATTCGAAATAAAAAAAGTGCTAACTATTGGGCTCCACCTATGCGAAAAAGAAGACTCCCAATTGAAAATGCATTACCCGAAAAATGGGTCCAACAAGCAGAAGGGATTAAGCAACTTCAACAACAAGTAATTGGGTTATTGCGTAGTCATGATTATATGAAAGACGTCAGTGCAGAATATTTTCTTTCTGTAAACTTGAAAGATCCTGAAGTACGAGAATTTTTGCGCATAGATTTTGCTCGTCTACAAGCTCTAGGCTTTGAGATTGTACTTCCCGGATGGCTCAAGGATCTCAAAGATTCTCGTATTAAAGTTCGTGCCAGTGCAAATACTGCCTCTAATTATAAGTCTGCTGCTGGTTTACAAGAGATTTTAACGTTTGATTGGAAGCTTTCGTTAAATGGTCAAGAGATTTCAGTTGAACAGTTCCAACAAATGGTGAATGATAATCGTGAGTTTATACGGGCTGGTACTGAATGGGTAAAAGTCGACGCTGCTTGGATGCAAGAAATTCAAAAATTGATGGATCGAGCAGAAAATGAAAATTGGACAGTGAAAGATTTATTATTCCAAGAGTTACCAGAGGAGCTTACTATTCCAGATGAAGAAGAGGAAGATGATGACCGAGATGATCCTTTCTTCCAATTTGAAATGCAACAATCTCTTCGTGACTATGTACAAACGTTGGTTGATAAGAAGGGTATGCCTGCTATTAAAGTTTCTGATCATTTACAAGCTTCTTTGCGTCCTTATCAACAAGAAGGATTTGAATGGTTAGTCTTTATGCGTGATCAAAACTTTGGAGCTTGCTTAGCTGATGATATGGGGCTTGGCAAAACCGTTCAGCTGATATCTTATTTACTTCATGTATATGATCATGAAAATGATGCGCCGCCTACGCTTATCATTTGCCCTACATCTGTACTTGGAAACTGGCAAAAGGAATTAGAGCGTTTTGCTCCTTCTTTAAAGGTATATTTACATTATGGTTCAAACCGTTTAAAGGATGTCGCTTTTGATAAATTTATAGATAAAGAACGACCTCAAGTTGTCTTGTCTACGTACGGGACGATTACACAAGATGTCGATATGCTTGAAAATCATGATTGGACGAATATTACTCTTGATGAGGCCCAAAATATTAAAAATATGCATACGAAACAATCTAAGGCTATCAGAAGGCTTCATGGCCGACATAATATAGCTTTAACAGGAACACCTGTTGAGAACCGATTATCAGAGCTTTGGGCTATTTTCGACTTTATCTATAGAGGTTATTTAGGTAGTTTTTCTCGCTTCCAAGAAGAATATATTGCTCCAATTGAACGCGATGAATCAGAAAGCCATAAAGAACGATTACGAAAGAAAATTCAACCGTTCTTATTGCGTCGTACAAAACGAGATCCTGCTCTTATGTTGAATTTACCTGACAAACTTGAGCAAAGAGAGTATTGTCCACTAACTGAGGAACAGGCTGTTCTTTATGAAAGTTTTATACAAGAAACGATGCAAAAGTTGCAGACATTATCTGGGTTTGAACGAAAAGGTCTTATCTTGAAAATGCTTAGTAAGTTAAAACAGCTTTGTAATCACCCTGCCCTCTATTTAAAAGAACCATTCGAAGGGGCTAAAGAGATGCTTAGCCGTTCAGAGAAACTAGAGCGAATTGTCTCACTTGCATCTGATATCGCCAACAATCAAGAACAGTGTTTAATCTTCACACAATATATTGGAATGGGTCATCTACTACAACATTGTTTATCTGAGCTATATGATATTGATGTACCATTTTTGACAGGTAGTATGCCGAAACAGCAGCGTGATTATTTCGTGGAATCATTCCAAAAAGGAGAATTCCCTATATTCATCCTATCATTAAAAGCTGGAGGTACTGGTCTGAACTTAACTGCGGCAAACCATGTCCTTCATGCCGATCGTTGGTGGAATCCAGCTGTTGAAAACCAGGCAACTGACCGTGCATACCGTATTGGGCAAACGCAATTTGTCCATGTTCATAAATTTATTACGACAGGAACTATCGAAGAGAAAATTGATACTTTGCTGTCTGAAAAACAAGCACTATCAGAAGAACTAATTCAATCCAGTCAATGGATCACAGAATTAAAAGACGAAGAAATTATGGATTTGTTATCTTTTAACTTTTAGAAGGAAAGTAGTTGAATGGGAATCATATTCCTTATTCAACTACTTTTTTGTTTAAAGAGATTGTTTATAGCCACATTTAAAACACTCTTCTATCATCATTGATTAAGCGATTATGTACAGATAAAGTCATGCTATGATGACTTCATCCGCTTGTTACCCCATAGACAAAGTTTTAAAACGCCTTTTCATCTTGAATAGTATATCCCCAAATATACTATTCTCTTATATTACAACTACATATTTTCGTTATGTATGCTGTACATAACGAATTTTGTTATTTATACAGCAATTTTTGAATTGTTCCATAGGATGATCGATTGGTTAATTTATTTGGATCAATTCATCAAACCTATTGGCGCGGTCTTTCCAGTAGGATTTGCTGTACTAACTATGTTTCTGACAAACATTAGAATTTGATAGGATATGATTACTTTATCCTATTGGTAAACTTGCTTCTTCTTTTGGTAATACAAAACCTTCTGGAATTTCTTGAGATTGCCCAGATGTTGTTTGCAAAGTTGTCTGTTCTTTTTGTTCTGATGTTTTTTGAACACCTTTATCCTCACGTTCTTTTAATGCTAAAAAGCGTATCTCTTCAGCAACTACTTCAACGACAAAGACTCTTTTTCCATCATCACGCTCGTAGGACCTTGTTTGCAGTCGGCCTCCAACCCCAATTAGTGAGCCTTTACCGCAATACTTCACTACATTTGTAGCTAGTTTACCCCAAACAGAGCATGGGACGAAATCTGCATCAATCTCTCCATGAGCATTTTTGTAATTTCGATTGACTGCTATGATAAAACTGGTTTGCACCCTCCCTTCTGATAATTGTCGTAATTCCGGATCTTTTGTAATCCGTCCAACAAGGGCAACTTGGTTCAAGCTGTCACCTCCTTTCTTCTAACTTATCCATATCATAATGACATTGCGTATTTTGCGCAAAATGGCGAAATAATGATTTTGTACTTCTTTTTATGTACAAAATTGCGTTTTAAAAGCACACATTTTGTTGTAAATTGCGCCATTATTAGGTTTCTTAATTTACAAAAACTATGCAAAATACTATTTTAGCTAATTTTTTATATGTTATAATTATTAAAAAAATTGGTCGAAAGCTAGGTGAGTTCATTCAGTGAAGACATTTAAAATGTTGTCGTTGGAACTATTGAAAGATGAAAAATTACAATCCTACCCACTAACCGATGGAATCATTATTAATCAAGAGAGTAGTCATAAATCTTGGATTTTAGAGATGTATATAGATCGACAATATGCCACTGACTTTGCCCCTTATAAAGGGACAGATACTATTTTAAATGTACGTGCTGTAATTTCTTATCCAGATAATGAGCCTGCAACTTTTCGAGTAGTTGTTCAAGACATCATCGAAATGCCAGATCATAAGCATGTTTCGGTATTATTAAAGGGAACTTTAAATTCAGGTCGACGTCAATACGCCGAACAATTACTTTTAGAACTTGTTGAACAAGGATTAAAGGGAAATGAGCTTCTTGAAAAATTCAAATCCGATATGCGAACGAGACCGCGATTAAAGAGTTCGACTCAAACCAAAAAATAAAAACTTAGCATATCCTAGATTGGATATGCTAAGTTTTTTTATCTTTTGTTATTATCCATTACACCGTTATTATCAGTAACATCATTGACACCACGTTTAACGTCATCTGTTACATCATTGACGCCATTTTCAATGTCATTGACACCTTCGTTGATACCTCGTTCAACAGGATGATTCACACTATCATTTACACCATCATTAGTGATGCCATCATCAGTAACACCTTCGTTAACACCTCTATTTGTATCTTCCATAGGTGTTTCTGTACGAGTATCCTCGACGGCTTTATTGTTACATCCTACCAATAAAAGTCCGGAAAAAAGTAAGATCGCAGCTGACTGCTTCCACATTTTTATTTCCTCCTTCCATCATATTTTTTAAATCACTACACGCTGTGTGCGATTCAAAAATAGGATGCGCGAAAAAAATGAAACTATCCTGAAAATTGATAAATGATTTTAGTTATTATGGGCATCATTATAAGAACAAATTTCAACATTTAATCTTGCCAAATAAAAAACCGCTTCAAACTTAGTATGTTCGAAACGGTATCATTTATTAGTCTTCGTTTTGTTGAGCTGGTCCAATTGCAAAAAGAATATCTGCTTCGCTCACAAGCTCACCATCTACTGTTACTTTACCATGACCTTTTCCCATAACACCGCGAAGTTTTGTAAACTCAACTTCAATATGAAGTTGATCTCCTGGTGTTACTTGGCGTTTAAAGCGTGCGTTATCAACACCTGTTAGAAACGCTAAATGGCCTTGGAATTTTTCCGATTTTAGTAGTGCTACCCCACCAACTTGCGCCATTGCCTCAATAATTAGTACACCTGGCATTACTGGATATCCAGGGAAATGGCCAGTGAAAAATGGTTCGTTTATAGAAACGTTTTTAATACCTACAGCTCGTTTCCCCTCTTCGATTTCAATAATACGGTCCACTAAAAGAAAAGGATAACGATGCGGAAGTATTTTTTGAATTTGATCTACAGTTAGCATTTTCTTCCCCCTATTGCTTATTAGGATTGTTTGCCATTCATAATATCAAGCATATGTTGCCATGTTGCTGGGTTTAGTACGCTTAGCGGATTCCCATCACCAATGACACCATAACCAATCGCCGAACCAGCAAATGCTGCAATGACAAGTAATACAACTACAATGATGATTCGGAGACTGATTGAAAAAAGGCTTGATGAGATCCATTTTCCACCTATACGTTCATCAGCAAGTTCTTTATTTTGCTTTGCTTCTCTGCGAGTACGCGGTTGCGGTGTTGGTTTTTCAGTTCTCTGTTCAGTTGAATTATTTGTCATTACATAATCTCCTCTATAAACAATTACTTATCTTATTCCGTTAACTAGTCCCATCATTTGATCGGCCATCGTTATCGTTCGAGCGTTGAATTGATAAGAGCGTTGAGTATTAATAAGTTCTGTCATTTCTTTTGAAATATCTACGTTAGACATTTCAAGGCTACCATTTTGCATACCTATTTGTGTACGATTTGCACCTTGTAAGTTTTGCAAAACATCAGCTCTTGTAACACCCAATTGATTAAAATTATTAGGCAATCCAATATATGTATCAGATATATGTTCCATCAATTGAGGCTTTTTAATCTGTGTGATACCCATTTCAATTTTGACGCTTGTATTATTATTATACTGAACATTTAGCGTTCCGTCCTCCGAAACAGCAAAGTCTTTTGCCCCATCTTTCAACACGATGGCATTACCATTGGCATCTGTTACTGGATAGCCATCTGTATTGACTAGCATTACATTACCGTTTTTTATAGGCGAAAGATAAAAGTCGCCTTGTCTTGTATAAGCTGTTTTTGTGCCATTTTTACCATCTGGCATCAACACATTAAAATATTGGTTTTCTTTTGTAAATGCAAAGTCGAGTGCACGATTTGTTTGTTGAAGGCCACCTTGTTTTGTATTCAATTGTGCCTGAGCTAAACGAGCTCCCACACCTATACGAATACCGACTGGTGATTGTCGCTTTGTTTTGTCTTCTTCATCGTTTTTAAATTCTTGGTATAGCAATTCGCCAAATTTAGCTTCCTTTGCTTTGAAGCCATGTGTATTGCTATTTGCCATATTGTTACCGATTGTATCCAACTGTTGTTGTAGTTGTGACATTGTATTTGAAGCCGAAATCATTGTACGTATCATTTACGTAAACCTCCTAAGTAACCCAAAATACTAAATCTACGGTACTAGCTTGCTGTTTTAGCAGAGTAGATATTATACTTTGCCAATTTCGTTTGCAGCTTTATCCATACTTTTATCGTACGCTTGTAGTATTTTTTGGTTTGCTTCAAAGGCCCTATAAGCGGTCATCATATCGGTCATTGTACGAGCTGCATCAACGTTCGAACGTTCTGTGTAACCTTGTTTTACAGAAAAGCTAACATTATTTACGTTATAAGCGGATGGAAGTGGTTGTCCATCACTTGTGTAGTATAATCCAGTATCACGCTTTGCCAATGTATCTGGTTGTGCTGAATAAGATACGCCTAAGCGTGCTACCTGTTGCCCATTTTCCATAATTGAGCCGTCTTCTGTAATTTGGAAATCTTCACTTTGTAGTGTAATTTTCTTGCCTTGATCTGACAGTACATAATACCCTTGAGCATTCACTAAATTACCTGCAGCATCAATTGTGAAGTTGCCATTACGGGTGTACGCTTCTCCGCCTGTTGGATTTTGAAGACGGTAAAAAACAGCGCCAGGCTTTCCTGTTTCACCGTTCACTGGTAAGTTACCATTTACTAGTGCTACATCTGTTGGAAGCTCTGTTTCAGTAATTTGTCCTTGTGAATAATCTGGTAATGTTTCTTGCATATAAACACCTGTTCCAAGTGCACCAATTTGTTTAGATGAACTACCTTCAAAGCCGTTTTCTACATTAGCAGTTCCACTTTTTGTAATACGCGATAATAACATATTGGGAAATGAGCGGATGGTAGATTGATCTGCTTTATAACCAGGTGTGTTTGCATTTGCGATATTGTTTGATAAAAGTTCAGTACGACGCTGTTGTGCAATCATTCCTGAAGCAACTGTATAAAATCCACGAAACATCGCTTTCATCCTTTCAATAAAATAAGATTTATATTCTTATTTTATTTCGGTTATTTTTTTCGACTCTTTGGTGTTTTATCAATATTTTCTAACAATACGCCTGTTCCAACAGCTACACAGTTCATAGGATTTTCTGCGATAAAGACAGGTACTTTTAGTTCATCTGTTAATAAATGATCTAAGCCATGAAGTAAAGCACCACCACCTGTAACCATTACACCGCGATCAATAATATCCGCTGATAATTCTGGTGGGGTCTTTTCAAGAACATTTTTTGCAGATTGCACGATAAGTGAAACAGATTCATGTAATGCTTTTTCAATTTCATGCGAATGAATTTCGATTATACGTGGTAATCCTGTAACGAGATCACGTCCGCGAATTTCCATGCTTTCATCTCGTTCTTCAGGATAGACGGTACCAATTTGAATTTTGATATTCTCTGCAGTACGTTCGCCTATTAAGAGCTTGTACTCTTTTTTAATATACTGCAAAATATCATTATCAAATAAGTCACCCGCTACTTTGATGGATTCAGATGTTACGATATCACCCATTGATAGTACCGCTACGTCAGTAGTACCACCACCAATATCGATTACCATATTTCCGCTTGGTTGGAATATATCCATTCCTGCGCCAATCGCTGCTACCTTTGGCTCTTCTTCTAAGAAGACATTACGTCCGCCTGACTTTTCAGCTGCTTCACGAATAGCTTTTTGCTCTACACTTGTGATATTAGTTGGGCAACATATTAATATACGTGGCTTTGACATAATACCAGAGATATTTAATTTATTGATAAAGTATCTTAACATGGATTCTGTTACGTCAAAATCGGCAATAACGCCATCTTTTAATGGGCGAATAGCGATTATGTTCCCAGGTGTTCTACCGACCATCTTACGTGCTTCTTCTCCAACAGCTAGTACTTTGTTTGTATTTTTATCGATTGCAACAACAGATGGTTCGTTTAACACGATTCCTTTACCTTTTAAATGGATCAATACATTTGCTGTTCCTAAATCGATCCCAATATCTTTAGAAAACATGTTTTTTCCCCTTTCATTCCTTATCAATTCTTACTTAAAAAATTCGATATGTATCTAGAATATTTTAACATAGCATTGATTTAATTACATCTAATATTTCCTTAATATATAGGCATTTATATATATAAAATATGCCTTTTTACTTATTATTCCCATACATATGATATTTCAGTACTGTAGTTAGCAATCTTCTTTTTAAATAAAAGACAAAAAAGACACCCTCACTATTCTAAATGCGAGGGTGTCTTTTTTTCTGCATTACGAGAAAGCCATTTTTGGCGTGTTGCCTCTCCTCCGCGAATATGACGGATGGATTTGTGGTAAGCCAGTATTTCACTTACCTCTTTTGCTAACTCCTCGTTTACTTGTGACAATCTTTCTGTAAGATCCTTATGGATGGTACTCTTGGAGTAACCTGTTTTTTGCGCTAAGGCTCTCACAGTCTGTTGCGACTCTTTAAGCATTAAACCAAGTTTTAGACATCGATTGCGAATATGTTCGTGCACATTCTCTTCCTTTCCACAATGTACGAACGTTTCTTCACCTTATGTCTAAAACCTTATACTTAGAACCTAGTCGTCAGAATTATCTAAAAAGCAAGTAAGCTTTTTGGATTGATAAGTTTACCTTCTTGCATTACTTCAAAGTAAAGATGTGTTCCAGCAGTTGGATTGTATTCGTTGGAAATTGCTTTACCAAGTGTTTGTCCTTGTTCTACTTTATCCCCTTTTTTAACTTTGATATCACCAACAGAACTGTACTTTGTAGTCATACCATTAGAATGGGATATTGTAACTTCATTTCCAATAAACGAGTCGTCTTTTACTTCTTCTACTGTTCCGCTAAGTGCAGCAAGAACATCGAAGCCCTCACCGTTAACTGAGATGGCAATACCATCACTTGTTGTAAACGTTTGGTTAAATACAAGTAGGGCACCTTCTCTAGATTCTTCACTTGCCTCAACATCGTAGTAGTCCTGAATTACTTTTGCATCTTTTAAGAGTGCTTCTTTAAATGGATACTTCATAGATTCGGCTTTTGCGTTTGTCTCTACAGATGGAGTCTCTTCTTTTGAAACTGTTATTTTCTTAGTGCCTGTCTCATTTGAAGAGTTCGTTAATGCCGAATAACCCCAAACACCTGCGACTAGTAGAATCGAAAAGCTTGCGTAAATTACCGGCCAAAACCAGCGCTGTTTTGTAACATTTCCTTTTTTTGGAGTAGGTTTATTCTTATTTTCCTCTCTCATTTTCATCACCTCATTTGCTATTGTTGTCAATAGCTTGAGAGTTTAAACATAGAGAAGAAGATTTTTTTAGTTTTTCTATTTTTACGTGTTGATAGAAATGATGAAGGATCTCTTTTACACCTGCCCCCTTTTCTGCGAGTGCCTTGGCACCATATTGACTCATCCCTACTCCGTGGCCGTATCCGGTTGTTTTTACTTGAATCGTATTTTTGTCCGTATTCCATTTAATCGTGAAGTCTGTTGACGCTAATTGCAGTTTTTGGCGTACTTCTCTACCAGACCACTTATAGTCTCCAGATTTAATGGTTTCAACTCTTCCAGAACTATTATGAGAGATTTTCATATTTTGTATTTGTGATTTTGTCCATGTCTCATTGAAGGCTGCATTCCATTGTTGAAGTGTGAAATTATAAGTTGTGTGATATCTTGGTGATTCTTTTTCATTTGTAGGAACAGAGACCGATTGAAGATAAGGAATGGCGTGACCACTATAACTTTTTGCACTTTCTGTTTGTCCATTACTTGTTGAAAAGAACATAGCTGTAATTAGTTCATCTTCATAAACTAATACTTGTCCTTTTGTTTCTTTTACTGCTTTTCTTATTTTCTTTTCATTTTTCTTAAAAGTTTTTCCCCAGCCCTTTTTTCTTTGCTCTTTGTTGGCAAATGCTTGAGCTGATACATTTGGCTCTATCGCATTTTCACCAAAATTGGTACGTTTTAAAGCGAACGTTCGGGAGGCGATAGCTTGTGCCTTTAAGGCTTCAAGAGGGAAAGAAGCAGGCATTTCTGCAGCTAAAACCCCTACTAGGTACTCTTCAAGTGAATACGTTTCTTTTTTTCCTTGAATCTGAATTTGAATATTACATTCATCGTCCTTTACTGTATTTTCCTTCCCCTGAGTCTGTTTTCCTGCAGCTTCTGAGGATGGAATGGATTTGGTCTCCTTGTCCTTGTTTAAAAAAGTTGGCAATATGAATAAAACGGCGATAATAAGTAGAATATAGAGATGTATTTTTTTCATAATCTATGAATATGAGATTGCATTGCTTTTTATGATTTTTTTGAAAAGATTTTCTTTTTAAGCATATAAAAACCCACTACATGCATATGTATGTAGTGGGTCCCATATTAACGAAAAATCAGTTTGTTTGAAGTTCTTTTTCAAATACTTCTTCTGATGAAATTCGTTCAATTTCTGCACCTAGTGAAGCTAGCTTTTTGTGGAAATTAACATATCCACGATCTAAATGTCTTAGCTCTGAAACACGTGTAACGCCTTCTGCAACTAATCCAGCGAGAATTAATGCAGCAGCTGCACGTAAGTCGGTTGCCGCAACTTCGGCACCTTGTAACTTACATGGTCCATCAATAATAACAGAACGTCCGTCAATTTTCGCATTTGCATTCATACGACGGAATTCTTCAACATGCATAAATCGATTTTCAAAAACAGTTTCTGTAATGACGCTTGCACCTTGTGCTACTAGCATTAGTGCCATCATTTGTGATTGCATATCTGTAGGGAATCCAGGATGAGGCATAGTTTTAATATCTACTGCTTTCAAAGGATGAGTTGCACGGATACGTAAACCTTCAGCTTCTTCTTCAATTTCGACGCCCATTTCGCGCATTTTTGAAACAAGCGCAGTTAAATGCTCAGGAACTGCATTTTCGATTAATACATCGCCACCTGTAATCGCTGCAGCAATCATAAATGTTCCAGCTTCGATTCGATCAGGGATAATTGAGTGTGTTGTACCATGTAATTTTTCGACACCTTCAATACGAATCGTATCTGTTCCAGCACCAACTACTTTACCACCCATTTCATTGATAAAGTTTGCTAAATCCACTATTTCAGGTTCTTTTGCGGCATTTTCAATGATTGTTGTGCCTTCTGCTAATGCTGCACCAGTAAGAATATTCTCAGTAGCACCTACACTAGGAAAGTCGAGATAAATTTTAGCACCTTTTAAGCGGCCTTCTGTTGAAGCTTCTACATATCCATGTCCTGTAGAAATTTTCGCTCCCATTAACTCAAAGCCTTTCAAATGAATATCAATTGGTCGTGAACCAATTGCACATCCACCTGGCATTGCAACACGTGCATAACCATTACGTGCTAAAAGTGGTCCCATTACTAAAATAGATGCACGCATTTTACGTACATATTCAAATTGAGCTTCTGACGAAATCTGTCCAGATGCGTCGATTTCGACAATATTTTCAGCGCTTGAAAACGAAAGGTCCACATTTAAGCTTTTTAATACCTCATCGATTGTATAAACGTCTGCCAAGTTCGGTACATTATTTATAATATTTTTTCCTTCAGATGCTAATAATGATGCTGCAAGTATTGGTAGAACTGCATTTTTTGCTCCTTCTACTTTTACATTTCCGTGTAAAACCTTGCCGCCTTTTACAACAATTTTCTCCACAATATGTCCCTCCGAACTTATTCTAAATAAACTTTCTTATATTTCAGCTCATAAAATTCTTTTTTTAAGTTGTTCAATGTAAATAATTAGTAACAAAGCAACTTTCATAATACCTTTTTTTCATGTTGTTGACAAGAACCGATTACACTATTTTAGATTTCTACAAATAAATAACTATAGTAATACTATATTACGTTAAAAAACTAGAAGTGTGTTAATAAATTTCCATTTGCGCTTAAAGAAAAACAATACTTGAGAAATTTAAACATGTTTCAACAAAATATTTCCTGGGTAATTAGTTACTCTATATGCAAAAGGAATAATGTAAACACATAATGCGACCAAAAAACGCACATAACTTTATTGTAATATAAAATGGATTAATACTGAAATAATTTCTACAATAAGTTTGTGCCATTATTTCTTTTGCATACAGAATACATTTAATTAAATAAATATGGTAATTGTTTAGACCACGTTGAAATGGCAATAAAGAAATTCGACACAGTTGATCCGATAGCAATACTTACTAAAATTAACAGTAGCTGAATTTGAAAGACATGATTTTTCTTAAAAACTTTTTCATACATGATTGCTTGTAATGCATAAAATGTTATTGCAATAAAGAAAATATGCGAACAAATTCCAATTAACGCATTTTGTCCTAAAGAAGCTGTTATTGAATCCATAGAGTCCTCCCTTTTTTCTTTTAAAAAAGCGAGCAGAAATAAAATTCTGCTCGCTTTAAAATTCATCTATTACTTAGATGTTACCCTCTTTAACGTTGATACGATTCATCGCGCGTTTTAAAGATAATTCTGCACGTTTGAAATCAATGTTATCTTGCTTACTTTGAAGTCGTTGTTCTGCACGTTTAACAGCTTCTTTTGCGCGAGCAATGTCGATATCATCGGCAATTTCTGCAGAAGGAGTTAAAATTGTAACTTTATCGGGACGAATCTCAACAAAGCCACCGCTTACTGCTACAACTTCAGTGTTATTGTCTTTTTTAAGACGAACAGCACTAACTGCTAATGGAGCAACTGTTGGAATATGTCCAGGCAGAATTCCCATTTCACCAGTTACAGTTTTCACAATAACCATGCTAACTTCTGAATCGTATACTGGGCCGTCGGGAGTGACAATGTTGACTACAGTCGTCTTCATATTTTTTCCTCCAAGTCCCTAGTATTAAAGTTCTACGCCCATATCTTTTGCTTTAGCAACAACTTCTTCGATAGAACCTACAAGACGGAATGCATCTTCAGGTAATTTATCATACTTACCTTCAAGAATTTCTTTGAAGCCACGAACTGTATCTTTTACGTGTACGTAAGATCCTTTTTGACCTGTAAATTGTTCAGCTACGTGGAAGTTTTGAGATAAGAAGAATTGAATACGACGAGCACGTGCTACAGTCAATTTATCTTCATCAGATAATTCATCCATACCTAAGATAGCGATAATATCTTGTAATTCGTTGTAACGTTGTAATGTAGCTTGTACTTGACGAGCAACATCATAATGTTCTTTACCAACAATTTCAGGTGACAATGCACGAGAAGTTGAAGCCAATGGGTCAACGGCAGGGTAGATACCCATTTCAGAAAGTTTACGTTCAAGGTTTGTTGTAGCGTCTAAGTGAGCGAAAGTTGTAGCTGGAGCCGGGTCAGTATAGTCATCGGCTGGTACATATACCGCTTGGATAGATGTTACAGAACCTTTGTTTGTTGATGTGATACGTTCTTGTAAACGACCCATTTCAGTTGCAAGTGTTGGTTGGTAACCTACGGCAGAAGGCATACGACCTAATAATGCAGATACTTCAGAACCTGCTTGAGTGAAACGGAAAATGTTATCGATGAATAATAGAACGTCTTGTCCCATTTCATCACGGAAATATTCAGCCATTGTAAGACCAGTTAATGCTACACGCATACGAGCACCTGGTGGCTCATTCATTTGACCGAATACCATTGCTGTTTTTGAAATAACGCCTGAATCGCTCATTTCATAGAATAGGTCGTTCCCTTCACGAGTACGTTCACCTACACCAGAGAATACGGAAATACCACCGTGTCCTTGAGCGATGTTATTGATAAGTTCTTGGATTAATACGGTTTTACCTACACCAGCACCACCGAATAGTCCGACTTTACCACCTTTGATATATGGTGCTAATAAGTCAACTACTTTAATACCTGTTTCAAGTACTTCAACATTTGTTGAAAGTTCTTCGAAAGTAGGAGCTTCACGGTGAATTGGATCACGGCGAGCTTCTGCTGGAATTGGATCTGCTAAGTCGATTGTATCACCTAATACGTTGAATACACGACCTAATGTTACTTCACCAACTGGTACTGAGATTGCAGCACCTTTGTCAGTTACTACTGCGCCACGTTGTAAGCCATCTGTTGATGACATTGCGATGGTACGAACAGCGTTATCGCCTAAGTGAAGAGCTACTTCTAAAGTAAGTGTTACAGCGTCTTCGTTAGGACGTTTAATTTCTACAGTTAGCGCGTTATTGATTTCTGGTAATGTGTTGTTATCGAATTGTACGTCGACAACTGGACCCATTACTTGAAGAACGTGTCCTGTGTTCATACTTGTATTTCCCTCCTATCAAACTAATTACAGAAAGGTTAGGGAGTGGCCTATTCTAAGGCCGCAGCTCCACCAACGATTTCGGTAATTTCTTGTGTAATAGCCGCTTGACGTGCACGGTTATACAGAATTGTTAAGTCATTTATTAAGTCATGAGCGTTATCTGTAGCGCTCTTCATTGCTGTCATACGTGAAGCATGTTCACTCGCTTTACCGTCTAATAACGCACCATAAATCAAGCTTTCCGCATATTGTGGTAACAATACTTCTAGAATTGCTTCGCCAGATGGCTCAAATTCATAAGAAGCTGATGTTGTGCTTGTTGGAGTAATATCAGTAATTGGAAGTACTTTTTTCTCCGTTGGTTCGTTAGAAATTGCACTGATAAAGTGACTGTAGTACATATAAAGTTCATCATAAGTACCATCTGTGAACATACCAACAGCTTTACGAGCAATTTGTTTAATATCTGAAAATGAAGGTTGGTCAGGTAAACCAATTTCTTCATCAACTACGTTAAAACCTTGTTTTTTAAAGAAATCACGAACAACTCGACCAACCGCAAAAATAACGACGTCATCTTTTGATTGGTTACGACTTTCCATTCCATCAAGTGCTTTACGAATAACATTTGAGTTGTATGCACCTGCTAAACCACGATCTGAAGCGATCACAAGGTAAGCAGATTTTTTTACAGGACGAGAGACTAACATTGGATGTGCGCCATCTTGAGTTCCTGAAGCGATTGCTGCAACAACATCTTGAATCTTATTCATATATGGAACGTATGCTTTAGCATTTGCTTCAGCACGTGACATTTTTGAAGATGACACGAGTTGCATTGCGTTCGTAATTTTACTTGTACTAGTTGTAGATTTAATACGTTGTTTTACTTCGCGTAATGATGCCACTGGTATTTCACCACCTTACCGTTTTATTTTAAAATTCACATTTATGCAATCTTACTCAGCTGAAGGAGCGAAAGTTTTTTTGAATGCATTGATTGTTGAAGCCATATCTTCATCAGATGGAAGGCCTTTAGTAGTGCGAATTTGATTTAAAACGCCGGCGCCGTTTTCATCATTAACATCTAACCAAGCATATAATTCTTGTTCGAAACGAACGATGTCTTGAACTGGGATATCATCTAAGAATCCTTTAGTCAATGCATATAGAATTACAACTTGTTTTTCAACTTTAATAGGTTTGTTAAGATCTTGTTTAAGTACTTCTACTGTACGTTTACCACGTTCAAGTTTTGCTTTAGTAGCGGCATCAAGATCAGAACCAAATGCAGCAAATGATTCAAGTTCACGGAAAGCAGCTAAGTCAAGACGTAGTGTACCGGCAACTTTTTTCATTGCTTTGATTTGTGCAGCACCACCAACACGAGATACAGAAAGACCTGCGTTGATCGCTGGACGAACACCTGAGTTGAATAAGTCAGATTGTAAGAAGATTTGACCATCAGTGATTGAAATTACGTTTGTTGGAATGTAAGCACCGATATCGCCTGCTTGAGTTTCAACGAATGGAAGAGCAGTAATTGAACCGCCGCCGTAAGATTCGTTCAATTTAGCAGCACGTTCTAGTAAACGACTGTGTAGGTAGAATACATCACCAGGGTAAGCTTCACGACCTGGAGGACGACGTAATAATAATGACAGTTCACGATAAGCAGCTGCTTGTTTAGAAAGATCATCATATACGATTAATACGTCTTTACCTTGAAGCATTAATTCTTCACCCATTGATACACCAGCGTAAGGAGCTAAGTATAATAATGGAGCTGGAGAAGAAGCTGCTGCAGTAATAACGATTGTGTAGTCTAATGCACCGTTTTTACGTAAAGTTTCAACTAAGCTACGTACAGTTGATTCTTTTTGACCGATTGCAACATAGATACATGTTACGTTTTGGTCAGCTTGGTTTAAGATTGCATCGACTGCAACAGATGTTTTACCTGTTTGACGGTCACCAATGATTAATTCACGTTGACCACGACCAATTGGAACTAAAGCATCGATTGCTTTAATACCTGTTTGTAGTGGTGTATCAACTGATTTACGAGCCATTACACCGAAAGCAGGGCTTTCGATAGGACGAGTTTTTGTAGTATTGATTGGACCTTGTCCATCAACTGGTAAACCTAGTGGGTTTACAACACGACCAATTAGTTCTTCACCAACTGGTACTTCCATAATACGACCTGTACGACGAACTTCATCGCCTTCTTTGATGCCTTTAGCAGGGCCTAGGATAACGATACCAACGTTATTTTCTTCTAGGTTTTGTGCCATACCAAGAACACCAGTAGAGAATTCAAGTAATTCTCCAGCCATGACGTTGTCTAGGCCGTGAGCACGAGCGATACCGTCACCAACAGTGATGATTGTACCAACTTCGCTAACTTGCATTTCAGATTGGTAATTTTCCATCTGTTTTTTAATAAGTCCACTGATTTCTTCAGCTTTGATGCCCACGTTTGTCACCTCTCAAATGATTATTGGATTAACCGATCAATTCACGTTGTAAGCCAGCAAGTTTTGTTGCGACTGAGTTATCGTAAATTTGGTTTCCGATTTGAACTCGAATTCCACCAAGTAGTGTTGCATCGATTTCGTTTGTAATATGAAGCGCATTTTTTCCTACTTTTTGAGCAAATACAGTAGAAATGCGTTGTGTTTCATCTTCTGTTAGTGCACGTGTTGAGAAAACAATTGCATCTGCAACACCTTGAGCATTGTTAGCTTGAGTAACGAATGCATCAATTACATTAACTACTTCATGAATGCGTTTTTTATCAACTAAAAGTTTTAATGCATTCACAATGATTGGTTGTACAGAAGCGAACAATTCAGAAAGGTTTGCTTTCTTTTGTTCTGCATCGATTTTTGGAGAATCAAGTAACTTAAATAGTTCTTGGTTTTCTTCAAATGCGATTTTTACTTCACGTAAATCTTCTGTTACTTCATTTAGAAGATTATGTTCTTGTGCTAATTGAAACAAAGCTTTAGCATAGCGATTCGCTGCAGTCGATTGACTCATCGATTTTCCCCTGCCTTCGCAATCGTTTCTTCAATTAGAGAACGATTATCTTCTTCTGAGACTTCTTTATTAAGTACTTTAGATGCTGCAAGGACAGAAAGTGAAACCACTTCTTCGCGAACAGCGGCGATTGCTTTTTCTTTTTCAGTCTCGATGTCACGTTTTGCTGATTCTTGTAAACGCACTGCTTCATTACGAGCAGCTGAAACAATCTCTTCTTTTTGAAGATCTGCTTGTTTCTTAGCGTTTTCAACAATCGCTTGCGCTTCTACACGAGCTTCTTTAAGAAGGCTACGTTGTTCTTCTAATAATTGTTTAGTTTCTTGACGGCTTTTTTCAGCTGCGTCTAAGTCACCAGCAACTTGTTCTTCACGTTGTTGCATAATTCCCATCAATGGACCCCATGCGAATTTTTTCAAAAGAAGCATTAGGACGATGAAAACTATTAATGTAACCAGGATATCTCCCCAGTTCACGCCAACATGAGCTGCTTCACCTAGTGATAGATAGTCTAAAAACACGATTGTTTCACTCCCTTCAAGAGCTTAGAGTTCAAATCATTTATGATTGGAATCTTAGTAAGATGTAAATTCTAAAGGAATTTTGCCCTTCAATTATAGGCATAAGGAAAGGCGAAGTATTCCTTAGATGAAATTTTCTTCGCCATTTCATAAAACAATTAAAGACGATTATTTGTTCATTACGATAAATGCGATAACTACCGCGATGATTGGAAGGGCTTCGACTAATGCTACCCCGATGAACATAGTTGTTTGAAGAACGCCACGAGCTTCTGGTTGACGAGCGATACCTTCTACTGTTCTAGAAACGATTAAACCATTACCAATACCTGCACCAAGTGCACCTAAACCAACTGCGATTGCTGCTGCTAATAAACCCATTGTAAATTTTCCTCCTTGGAAATGTTATATTTTTTTGTGGTTGTCAGCTGTTTAGCTAATGCTACTGCTAAACAATTTATACTTAATGGTCTTCACTCACTTTGTGAGAGATATAAACCATTGTTAACATAACGAAAATAAATGCTTGGATTGAACCAATGAATATGGAGAATCCTTGCCATACTAATGTTGGAACTGCGGCTGCAAAAAAGCCCATAAAATGCCAGCTTGTTCCTAAACCTGCAAGTAATCCTAAAAGAATTTCACCTGCATAAATGTTACCGTAAAGTCGTAGACCTAATGTCAATGTATTCGCAAACTCTTCAATGATTTTCAGTGGGAATAAGAAAAGCATTGGTTTTGTAAACGTACCGATATAATGGTTCATACCACGTAGTTTAACACCATAGTAGTTTGATAATACTAGAATCATTACGGCTAGAGTCATTGTGATTGTCGGATCAGCTGTTGGTGATTTCCACCATAGTTCTCCATTTACTTGAACTGAGAAAGGAAGACCAAGCATGTTCGCAACAAAGATGAACATTATCAATGTGATTCCTAATACATGGAATCTACCACCTGTTTTCCAGTCCATATTGCTGTTGACGATATTCTTTACGAAGTCCATGATCCACTCCATAAAGTTTTGCATACCTGTTGGTTTTAACTTCAGATTTCTAGTAGAAATGAAAGCAATTAAGAAAACAATTACAGCTGTAACCAGTAATACTAAAATATTCGCTGGGTTAAATCCTAATCCCCATAACTCAAAATGCGGATTTTCATGTTGCACTTTGCATTCACCTCACTTTCAAATGTGCTTATTGGTTTTTTACATGAAATACGATCCTGTCTACTAAAAGCAGAACGTACGGAATCATTAGCCCAATGACCACACTCACTAAGTGAAAATACTTTGGCCAAGTAATCGCTACTGCGGCAGCTGCAACACCAGATGCAAAGCGTAAGCCCATCCCTAGAGACGGTGCTTTTTTCCCTTCACTTAATGCTCGGTCAAAGCGTTCCATTCTTCGGACGAGAATCCAAAAGTTATATTGACCAAAAAGCACACCTACTGCGAGACCAGCAAATACAGTTTTGAATGATGTAAATCCCCAGCCTAACGCAAAAAATGCAAGCAAAAAAAAGAAGGCTTTCTTCTGCATAGCAAAAATTTGATGCAATTCTAGCATTGGTCTTTAATCTCCTGAATCTTATTTTCTTCGAATGATGGAAGTATAGCTGACCACCGAATGGATGTCTGATAAGTAGTGTAAAACTACACTGGGGTGGAAGCCGTTTAAACTCACATTTGAGTTGAATCGGATCCAAATGGTGAGAGATAAGCTTTTATGATAAACCACCGCCTCATAAGGACATCTAATAGACGTACAAAAACCGCTAAAATTTTACAGAAAATAGTTTTAACTGTAAAATTAGTAGAAACTTGGTATCTAAAGAGTTTCCATTATGATTTTTGAGCATGAAACCCTTATCATTCTTACCCTTTGTAAGCATACAATAGTGAATATTTCATGTCAATTGGTTAGAGTGAAAAACTTCACAAGCAATATTACTTTGTCAAATTGTAGACAAATTTTGAACAAAATATTTCAATTTTGTATCTGTTTTTAGAATATTATAAAAACCCCACAAATTAAATGGAATAATTTGTGGGGATATTATTACAAACTATTTGTTGATAAAAATGAGAGTAATGATTCTACTATTCTTTCAGAAGCATGTCCATCGCCGTAAGGATTGGATGCATGCGCCATTCTTTCATATTCATGATGATTGGTTAACAATTCTTTTGCCAAATGATATATTGTATCCTCATTTGTTCCTGCTAATTTTAATGTACCTGCTTTAATACCTTCTGGTCTTTCCGTGGTATCTCTTAATACAAGTACTGGTTTACCGAGAGAAGGTGCCTCTTCTTGAACACCACCTGAATCTGTTAAAATCATAAAAGATCTTGAAGCAAAATTATGAAAATCAAATACTTCAAGTGGTTCAATCAAATGTACTTTTGGTTCATCCCCCAAAATTTCGTTAGCAATTTCTCGAACAACTGGATTTAAGTGCACGGGATATACAACTTGAACATCATTGAATTCTGTTAACAAACGTTTAATAGCCTTAAACATATGGCGCATAGGTTCACCTAAGTTTTCTCGACGATGAGCAGTTAATAGAATCATACGATCTTGTCCTAATTGTTTTAATACAGGATGATCATAATGATCGCTAACTGTCGTTTTCAGAGCATCAATAGCTGTATTCCCGGTTACTACAATACTATTTTCTTTTTTATTTTCAATCAGCAAATTTTGTTTTGCTTGTTCAGTAGGCGCAAAATGAATGTCTGCCATCGTTCCTGTAAGCTGACGGTTCATCTCTTCTGGAAACGGAGAATACTTGTTACCCGTTCTTAACCCAGCTTCTACATGTCCAATAGCAATTTGGTTATAAAATGCAGCTAAGCTCGCTACAAATGTTGTAGTTGTATCACCGTGAACAAGTACGATGTCTGGCTTCGCTTCTTTCATAACCTCATCAAGTCCTTCAAGACCTCTAGTAGTGACATCTAGAAGCGTTTGTCGATTCTTCATGATGTTCAAATCATAATCAGGTGTGATCTTAAATGTGTCTAGAACTTGGTCTAACATTTGTCGATGTTGAGCTGTTACGGTTACTATTGTTTGAATTTCGTCCGAATGCTTTTTCAGCTCTAATACGAGCGGAGCCATTTTAATCGCTTCTGGACGCGTACCGAATACTGTCATTACTTTCCACTTTTTAGACAACCGAAGCACCACCTATATTATTCATTATTTTGTTCCAAATAAACGGTCGCCGGCATCTCCTAGACCCGGTACGATATATCCGTGATCATTTAGTTGTTCATCCAATGCTGCAATAAAGATATCGATATCTGGATGTTCTTTTTGAATTGCTTTTACACCTTCTGGAGCTGCAATTAAGCACATGAATTTAATATTTTTTGCACCGCGTTTTTTTAGTGAGTTAATGGCTTCAATTGCTGAACCTCCTGTTGCTAACATTGGGTCAACAATAATATAATCACGTTCTTCTAAATCAGCTGGGAATTTTGCATAATATTCAACTGGTTTTAGTGTTTCTGGATCGCGATATAAACCAATATGAGCTACTTTAGCAGCTGGGATTAGTTTTAATACTCCATCGACCATACCTAATCCAGCACGTAGAATTGGCACAACTGCAATTTTCTTACCTGATAATACTTTTGTTTTTGTTGTTGTAATTGGTGTTTCAATTTCAATTTCTTCAGTTGGCATATCACGAGTAATTTCAAATGCCATAAGTGTTGCCACTTCATCAACTAATTCACGGAATTCTTTTGTTCCTGTGTGTTTATCACGAATATATGTTAGTTTGTGTTGAATTAATGGATGGTCAAAAACGAATACTTTACCCAAGAAGATCTCTCCCTATTTAATATTTATCTTGCTTATTATAACAGAAAAGATTCATTCTTATGTATTTTTTTGAAATTATCGTATTTCGTTCAAAATTTCATTTACTTGTCCTATAGATAAAGGTTTATAAAAGTAATAACCCTGACCTACATCACAGCCAATTTCTCCTAGCTTTTCAACTTGACTTTTATCTTCGATTCCCTCAACTACAGCTTTAACATTTAAATTGTCCGCTAGTTGTAACATGGTTCGAATAATGGCAAATGTTTTCGGATCATTCATATTGTCAATAAAACTTTTATCAATTTTAATCTCCGCAAAATCTAATTGAGTTAAGTAATTCAGAGAAGAAAAACCTTTTCCAAAGTCGTCCATAGATGTTGCAAATCCATAAGATTTTAAATGATTAATAATTGTACTCGCTTTTTTCAAATCGACTAACCCAATACTTTCTGTTATTTCTATTTTGATATATTTTGGATTCACACGATATATATCTAGTTTGTCGACGAGATTACATACAAAATCTTGTTCATAAAAATGCTGTGGAGATATATTAATAGACACTTGATACAATGGTAATCCTCTACTTTTCCGTTCACAGAGCCAATCTAACACATTATCTAAAATCATATTTTCAATATCAATTATTTTCCCAGTACTTTCAGCAAGTGGTATGAATTGATCTGGGTAAATCATCTTACCAGTTTTCGTTTGCCACCGAGCTAATGCTTCAAAACCAATGATTTCATTAGTTTGTAGAGATACTTTTGGTTGAAGATATGGTATGAATTGCTTTTCTTTTATGCCATGAATGATTAAATTGTACATTCTTCTTTCGTGTTTAATTCTATTATTATCTTCATCATCGAAAAATTGAATATTATTTCCAGGCTCAAGCTTTGCTTTTGAAAAAGCTTGATCTGCCCTTCTAATACTTTCATCTAGTTGCTGATAACTTTCAATTGGAGATAGCCCTACACTTAATGAGACAAAAACTTCAAAACCATCTATTATAAATGGCCTTTCTACAAGTTGTTCTAAGACATGTTTTTCATATTGCTTATAGTTAAAATCAACAAAAACAATCAATGCGTTTGTAGCGAATGAAGCTACTACTAAGTTTCTGTTTTCTTTATAACTACTCATCCTATCCGCAATTTGAGTCAATAAATCATAACCTGCTTTACGTTCATAAAGATTAACTATATCTTCATATTCTTTAGGAGATATTATGCAAACATAACCTTTCGAACATTCTGGAAATTTTTCTTGTACTTTCTTTTTAAAATATGCCAGGTTATATAATCCTGAGTTTGGATCTTTCGTAATTTGCTCAAGCATTATTTTTTGATAACTATCATATTTAACAATTGATCTAATCACTGTTGTTAATTGTTGAAAAAGTGCAAGATTAATACTCTCTAATGGCCATTTGTTAGAACATGCAACAATGAATACGCCTCTTACTTTATTTTCATCATCTTTTAATGCAAATAAAACCGCTTTATTGTATCGAGAACATATATCATGTGATGGTAAGTACATATTAGGTTCTAGTAATACATTTTTTATGATATATTGTGAATTCTTACTTAGTAGTTTTTTAAAATATTTATTATAAGGGATGATATCATCTTTGTTAAATGCGTTTATCGTTTTGTTCGTAAAACTTTCTGATAGAAATATTTTCGCACTATCATCTTCATTATAAATCATTACACTACAAGTAATATTATTGGACGTGTATTGTTCAATTTTTTTGAAGAATCCCTGTAATATTATTTCTGGGTTTTCTTCATCGTTATACTTTTCTAAAACCCAATTTTGAATATCTGAAATTAATTTATTTTTCTTTTGTTCTGTTCTATTATAAAAAGTTGCCATATATAGCTTTCGAGAAGTTCCACTAAATTGCAGTGGATGAAATAATACTTTGCAATGAACGATAGCATTATCTTTTGTGGTTATGAACATTTCCTTGCTTAACCGTTTTGTTTTTGAAATAGCTTTATGTAATTCTTCTTTTATCATTGAAAAAAAGGACAACCCTTTTACTTCTTGCTTTTCGTATTTGGTCATAGTTTCAAAGCTTCTACTTGAAAACAGTATAGGAAAATCATCATTTTCTGTATCAAATACTACAAAACCACCAAGAATTTTGCTATCTATCTTATCATCAAAATTTTGAAACCACTCGATTAAATCATTGGACAATTGAGGCAAATCGTTTTCCACTTAAATTATCCTCCCCTATAAACGCACAAAACAATACTATTTTACTAAATAAAAAAAGCTACTTTTGGATTATACCAAAAGTAGCTTTTTTTTACACTTATTTCGTATAAATTGGGTGTTTATCTGTTAGGACTTTAACACGTGTAATTGCATCTTGTTTAACTGCTTCGTCTTCTGGATTTTTTAAAACATTAGCAATAATAGAGGCAACTTCTTTCACATCTTCTTCTTTGAAACCGCGAGATGTAATAGCAGGTGTACCAATTCGAACACCAGATGTGATAAATGGACTTTCTGGATCGTAAGGAATTGTATTTTTGTTTGCAGTGATGTTCACATCATCTAGAAGTTTTTCTGCTACTTTACCTGTTAGGCCTAGAGAACGTACATCTAATAATAATAGGTGATTATCTGTACCATCTGATACAAGTTTAATACCTTCTGCTTGTAATGCTTCGCCAAATACTTTTGCGTTTTTCACAACTTGGTGGATATATTCTTTAAATTCAGGTTGAAGTGCTTCGCCAAATGCAACAGCTTTACCTGCGATAACATGCATTAATGGACCACCTTGAATACCTGGGAAGATGGATTTATCAATTTTCTTACCCCATTCTTCTTTGCAAAGAATTAGTCCACCACGTGGGCCACGTAAAGTTTTGTGAGTAGTAGATGTTACAAAGTCAGCATATGGTACAGGGTTTGGATGAACACCTGCAGCAACAAGACCTGCAATATGAGCCATGTCGACCATGAAATACGCTCCTACTTCGTCAGCGATTTCACGGAATTTAGCAAAATCAATAATGCGTGGATATGCAGATGCACCTGCCACGATCAATTTTGGTTTATGTTGAAGTGCTTTTTGACGAACATCTTCATAGTCGATTACGTTTGTATCTTCTGTCACACCATATTCAACAAAGTTATATTGTTTACCTGAGAAATTGACAGGACTACCGTGTGTTAAGTGACCACCATGAGATAAGTTCATACCTAAAACAGTATCGCCTGGTTCTAAGATAGTAAAGTATACGGCCATATTGGCTTGTGCACCTGAATGTGGTTGTACATTTGCATATTCAGCGCCAAAGATTTCTTTTAGGCGATCACGTGCAATATCTTCAACAACATCCACATGTTCACAACCGCCATAATAACGTTTACCAGGATAGCCCTCAGCATATTTGTTTGTTAATACAGAGCCTTGTGCTTCTAAAACTGCTTTAGAAACAATATTTTCAGAAGCGATTAACTCAATATTCGCTTGTTGACGAGCAAATTCTTTTTCAATTGCTTCAAATACTGCTTTGTCTTGTGACGCAATAGTTGACTGATCTAGTGCTGCTAGATTTTCCATTACACCTATTCCCCCTAATTTCTACTCTTTGTTGTATACTGATCTCTCGCCACCTATTAGTTTTGGACGAGTTTTTGCAACTGTCACGACTGCCTCTCCAATTTTTGAGATAGAAGTGCGGACAGGAATTGCCACTTTTTTTAAGTGCATACCAATTAATGTTTGACCAATATCAATTCCTGCATGAGCTTGAATTTCTTCAACTACTACAGGATCTTTAAATTGGCTATAAGCATACGTTGACATCGAACCACCAGCTTTTTGAACAGGGATAACAGAAACAGGTTCTAATCCATATTGTTCTGCTGCAGCTCTTTCTATAGTTAAGGCGCGATTTATATGTTCGCAACCTTGAAACGCTAAATAAAGTTGGTGTTTTTCAGCAAAAGACTTTAATGGTTTATACAGAGCTTCTGCTATTTCTAAACCACCAGCTGTACCAATCTTTTGACCTTTTACTTCTGATGTTGAGCATCCTATAACGAAAATTTGCCCATTACGGAAAGTCACTTGTTGTTCAAACTGAAATAGCAATGATTCGAGCTGTTCTTCAATTTGATGTAAGTTCATCGTTTAAGACCTCTAATCTAATTATTGTTCTTGTGCTTCTATTTCTGAAATTTTGTTGATGCGACGTTCATGACGACCACCTTCAAAGTCTGTTGATAACCACGTTTGAACGATTTCACGTGCAAGTCCTGGTCCAATGACTCTTTCTCCCATTGCCAACACATTTGAATCATTGTGGCAACGTGTTGCTTTAGCACTGAATACATCATGTACTAATGCACAACGAACACCTTTTACTTTGTTTGCAGTAATGGACATTCCAATACCAGTTCCACAAATTAAAATACCGCGATCAAACTGACCACTAGCTACTCCATTAGCAACTGGTAAGGCATAGTCTGGGTAATCTACTGAATCAGATGTTTTTGGACCAAAGTCTTCATAACTAATACCAAGTTCTTCTAGCAAAGCTATGATTTCTTTTCTTAAATTATTACCACCATGATCTGATGAAATTGCAATTTTCAATGGGTTCCCTCTTTTCAATTGTTCTTTTCATCATCAGTTTACCACTTCTATATGTATAATGACATATTTTCTACTCAATTGCGAGAGGCAATTTTTAAAAATACGAATAATATTATTTTTTATCATAAATTTATCATGATATTATAAGTAAATCACGAATATATTTTTAAATTTCAATATATTAATTCGTGATTTAACTCTAATTGATTAAGTTTTAGATCAAATCTATGTGATTATGGAGAGAATCCAACGCTAGTTTGAATGCGACTAGGAGAAGATTTCATAAAATTGCTGGGTGAAAAGATAAAAAAGAGCGGAAGAAAAAGGCAAATTGCCATCAAAATAAGACGACAATTTGCCTTGTATGATTAGGCTATTCCTATGTCCTAACCGGTTAGCTATAGAAGCTAGCTTCAATATTAGTTTTCAAATTTTTGAATCATTTGGTATAGCTCTTCAGATTGTTGTTTTAATATATGAGATAGTTGGTCGATTTGTTCAATGGATCTTACTTGATCATCTGTTGCTGTTTGTACTTCCATTGCTCCTGCAGAAGTTTGTTCAGCAATAGCTGCTACCTCTTGAGATTGATGGGCCGTTTTTTCAATGTTATGTAATTGTTTCCCTACAAATTCTGAAATTTCCACAATTGAATCTGCCATTTCTTTAACCATTGCAGACATTCCATCAACAGCAGATGTTGTTTCGGAAATACGTGCTACTTCACCTTCCGCAATATTAACTTGCTCAGTCATTTTCCCAACGACTGTTTGAACATCTAATTGAATTGTTTGGATTAATTCCGTAATACCTTTTACAGCTTCTGCACTTTCATCTGCAAGTTTACGTACTTCTTCTGCTACTACTGCAAATCCTTTACCTTGTTCTCCTGCTCTTGCCGCTTCGATAGAGGCATTTAGTGCAAGCAAGTTAGTTTGTTCAGCAATGTCACCAACTAACTGAATAATTTGTTCTACTTTTAACGCGTTTTTTTCAAGTTGGTGAATATCTTTAAGAGCTAATTGGTTACCAGATGTTATTTTTTCAATACCTTCTACTAATTGGTTAATAGCATTTGTTGTATAATTTAGCTCACTCATCATTTTTGTTGATTGGTTTGATGATGTGATGGCACGTTGATTGACCTCTTCTGCCAATATACGAACATCTTCTAGTGCTTCCGCTGTTTCTTGAATAGCAATTGCAGAGCTTGTAGCACCTTCTGAAATATTTGAAATCGTTTCAGCAATCGATTCCGTTTGTTTGGAAGCTTGTTCAGTCTCTTCAGACAAATTTAATACGGTTTTGTTCGTTGTTTGGAAATTTTGATTGATACTTGCGACTATTTTACGTAGACTTACAAGCATTGTTTGAAATGCTTCTGATAATGAACGAATTTCATCTGAGCTATTTGGCATTTCTACATCTTTGCTAAGTTTCCCATCTGCAGCTTCAATTGCTACATGTTCTAGTTTTTGCAAAGGTTTTACTAATAGTGAACTGAATAATCCAGCTAAAATGCCGGACCAAATGATTCCCAAAGAATATGTAATGATTTGAAATACCCCGTCTTTTACGTTTGGGAAAAATTGAGGTTGTAAATACTCGATAAAGAAGTAACTAACACTATAAGTTATAACTGCTAAGATAGTTACAAATAGGATAAGTTTCTTTTTTAGTCCAAAAGAATGTTGCACACTTTTTTTTGCCATGCTTACTCCTCCAATATTTTCTTTTCAAGTCCATCCATCAATGTACTAAGTTCTTGGAACGTCTTGCGATATGTCTCAATATCGCCACCAAACGGATCTAATACATCTAAGTCACTCGATTCAGTGACATATTCTTTTAATGTAAATGTCTTATCCGCTACTTGTGGAAACACTTGTAAAAGTGATTCTTTATGTCCAGAAGTCATGGTTAAGATTAAATTGGCCCATTGAAGGTCTTCCAATGTAATTGGTTGTGAAGTATGGTCGTAGGAAATTTGCTTCTCCTGTAACACAATTTCCGAGTTATGTGACATGGGGCTTCCAGGCATTGCATAGATTCCTGCTGACTTCACACTGATTTCTGGTAGTTTTTTTGATTTTAAAATAGCTGCTGCCATTGGGCTTCTACAAGTATTTCCTGTACATACAAAATAAATATTCATCTGATATCCTTACCTTTCATTATATAGTAAAACACTTAATTAGTAATCTATTTTTACAAATTAAATGAAAAAATACCCATCAAAAGTAACACTACTCCTGCTATTAATTGCATGTATATTCCTATTTTTGATGGGATTTTTTTATGTAAAACTAGCGCAATATATGAAAATAGAAAAGCAAATACTCCCATACTACAAACGAGTAATGTTTCTTTTAATTGAAGCATACCAAAAGATACACTAACTGAAAAGGTATCTAAACTAGTAGTGATGGCTAATATGGTTACAGGAATTTGAGCAGCTTTATGATCTTTTACTGCTAGTAATAGTTGTACACCTATCATACTTAATAATATACCTGAAATATTTTGTGCAAGGTTTGATATATAAGCGGCAAGCCATTCACCAAAGAGAAAACCAATATAGGGGAAAATCATATGGAGAACACCTGTCCAAAGTGATAGCCAAAAGCGATATTTCACTTGGGGTATTAGTATATAAATCGTCAACACATCCATAGCTGTAATAATAGCAGCAATAATTTCTTTCACAAAGCTCCTCCATTCAATAGGAATCGTCTTTTATCCTATGAATGCTGAAACATTCATATGCTGAAATTTTAAAATGATGCTCGGGGTGGATTATATTTTTCTATTATTCGCGGGAGGATTTTAATTCTTTCCTTTTCTTTGGCGCGGACAATTAAGAGCATTTTTCTTTTGGAGGTTGTCGTTGCTTTTGGGATAGGGATTTTATTGGTAATTGGTAAATTGGTAATTGGTTATAATTTTGTTTGCTGATTAGCACAACTCGTGGGGTCTTTTGCACAACTCATGGCTCCTTTTGCACAACTCACAGCTTCTTTTGCACAACTCGCTGCTTCTCTTGCACAACTCACAGCTTCTTTTGCACAACTCACAGACCCTTTTGCACAACTCAGCTTCTTTTGCACAACTCGCTACTCTTTTTGCACAACTCAGGCAGTTAAAAAAAATAAAGCAGCTGTTTTCCAGCTGCTTGTTAAAAATTCCTTCTATAATATAGAGTTATTTTAGTTTATACCATTTACCGCCTGCGGATTTTTCGAGGCGATTCATAATGGCAGCTCCTACTCCTTGAGTAGTTGTAACTGTTGCAAGTACTACATCGGCTGTTGTTAAATCACATGCTCGTAATGCATGAAAAAGGTTGGCCGCCATATCTTCTTGTGTTTCTCCTAAAGTGAAAAACCATTCTGGCGTTAGTTGCTCAAAATCTTGTGGTGCTAATAGAGCAACTTTGTGTCCTTGTTGTTGCAGTTGCTGTATGGCAGACGCAACTTGGTTTTTGTCTTTTTCAATTAACAAAACCGGTGCATTTGGTGCATAATGCTTGTACTTCATACCTGGAGCACGAGGAGCACCTTGTTTTTGTTCAATATGAGTAGGTTGTTTTACTGGACCGATTACTTTTTCGAACATTTCCTTTGTAATTGCTCCTGGCCGTAAAATAACTGGTGTTTCTAATGTAAGATCAATAACAGTAGATTCTACGCCAACTCCAGTTGCTCCACCATCCAAAATCAATGGGATTTTGCCTGTTAAATCTTGTTCAACATGAATTCCTTCAGTAGGACTCGGTTTGCCACTGCGATTAGCGCTTGGAGCAGCTACCGGCTTTCCTAGTTTTTGCAATAGCTTTAAAGCAACTGGATGGTTTGGCATACGAATTCCTACTGTATCCAATCCAGCTGTTACGCTTTCTGCAAGCACATTGGGCTTAACTTTAAAAATCATCGTTAATGGGCCAGGCCAAAATGCATCCATACATTTTCTTGCCTTGTCTGAAATATCCGCTACATAGTTTTCAAGCTCATCGAAAGTACCAATATGTACGATTAATGGATTGTCCGATGGTCTTCCCTTTGCTGCATAGATTTTTTTAACTGCTGTGTTATTTGTTGCAATCGCTCCAAGTCCATATACAGTTTCTGTCGGAAATGCGACTAATTCTCCAGCATTTAACAAATCCACAGCTTGTGAATAACTTTTTTCGGAATCCACATTATTATCCACAATTAGACGTTGTGTTTCCATGTTGTTACCTCCCGATATTAAAGAGTTTTCAGAAAGTTATGCACAATTTGTTGATAACGTTGGTTAGATTGTGGACAATTTACCAAATATTGTGGGTAACTCTAATCTTTGTCTGAAAATAGACTCTTAAACCATTCTATTATAAAAAATTTAGGTTTTTCTTCTTTCTTTTCTTCTACCTCATCACGGTAGCAAACTTTCGGAAATAATCCACACCACCAATTATCTCCCTTTCCTGCACCGATTGTCACAACAATTGCTTGATACTTATCTTGTGCATATATCTTATCTTGATAACGCTTTGGTGGAAATAATGCATCTTTTGTTGTGACTTTAATATTGTCTGTTTCTAATTTTGTAGCTAATTTATTTTTGATCTCAGCTTCAATTGTTGATAGATTTACTTGACCAGTAGAATTCAATACTGCTTTATCTAAGATTGGTTTGATTTCATTTACTAATTGGTGTTTATATTGTTGATCTGCAGATGAATTGCTATTGGCGATAATCCGAAATCTTGGTTGCTCTAGTTCAACGCTATATTGCTCCGTTAAATAGCTTTGAACGACCATAAGGATTAATTGTATAAGTAAAAGTGCAGTTATAAATTGCAAAAGTATTGTCACTTGAGATGGTTGTTTTGGTTGTTTAATCGTGTAATATGATAATTCTTGTGGTTGTTTGATATTATAGTAATCTTCTATCATTTGTATCCCCTCCATGAAACTATCATGGACAAATAGATTACTATTTATTCATCTATTTCACAAAAAACCATACGATTTTTTCCATTGATATCTTTTATGATTTCAACATTGGCTTGTGGAAAGTTTTCTTTAAATAGTGCGGCAACTGCTGGGCCCTGCGCATACCCGATTTCCACACCTATAAAACTTGGTTTGGTCATTAGACTTGGAAGATTTTTTGCTAGTCTTTTATAAAGTGCTAGTCCATCATCTTCTGCAAAAAGTGCCGTATGTGGTTCATGCTCTAGTACAACTTCAGACATTTCAGCCGCTTCTTCATAGGCAATGTAAGGGGGATTAGATAAGACAACTTGCCATTTTTGTTGAGAGATTGGTACTGTTAAATCGCCCTCTTCAAAATGGATTTCTGCATTGAGCAGCTTCGCATTTTTTTTTGCTACTTTTAACGCATCGGATGAAATATCTGTTGCCGTTACTTGTAAAGTGGGGATTTCTTTTTTCATTGTAATGGCAATGGCACCACTACCTGTCCCTATATCCGCTAACTGAATCGTTGGTTGTGCACCAAAAAGTCGCTTTATCCTTTTGGTTGCTTCTAGAATGAGTTCTTCCGTTTCAGGTCTAGGAATGAGAACTGATTCGTTCACTTGAAAAGTACGGCCATAAAACTCTTCCTCACCAATGATATATTGGATAGGCATTCCCTGTGCATGAGATTCAACCATTTGCCAATAAGTTCGGCAATCCTCTTCTTCAATCTCATCATGCATACTTACTAATAATTCTGTGTACGATTTTTTTAATACATGTTGTAAAAGAAGTCTTGCAGCAATTTCCTCTCGACCTTTATCCCGTAAAAAAGAAGAAGCCCCATTCAGGGCCTCATATATAAAATTAAAGTGCTGTGTCATTTAGTGCATCCAATTTTTTGGCTTGTTCTTCTAAAATCAATGCATCGATAATTTCATCTAATTTACCTTCGATAATTTGGTCGAGTTTTTGAATTGTTAAGCCAATACGGTGATCTGTTACACGGTTTTGTGGGTAGTTGTAAGTACGGATACGTTCAGAACGGTCCCCTGTACCAACTGCAGATTTACGTTCTGCATCGATTTCACTTTGTGCATCTTGTTGTAATTTATCATAAACACGAGCACGAAGTACTTTCATTGCTTTTTCGCGGTTTTTAAGTTGTGAACGTTCATCTTGCATAGCTACTACGATACCTGTTGGGATATGTGTCATACGTACAGCAGATGCAGTTTTGTTGACGTGCTGACCACCAGCACCTGATGAATGATAAATATCTACTCGGATATCTTTGTCTTGAAGATCAAGTTCTACTTCTTCTGCTTCTGGCATTACAACAACTGTCGATGTTGATGTATGGACACGGCCTTGAGATTCTGTTTCTGGTACACGTTGAACACGGTGTGCGCCACTTTCATATTTAAATTTAGAATACGCACCTTGACCGTTAATCATAAAGACGATTTCTTTATAACCACCAAGTTCTGTTGGGTTTGCATTCATTACTTCAATTTTCCAACCTTGTGTTTCAGCGTATTTACTGTACATACGGAATAGTGAGTTTGCGAATAATGCTGCTTCGTCCCCACCTGCAGCACCGCGAATTTCCATAATAACGTTTTTATTATCATTAGGGTCTTTAGGAATCAATAAAATTCGAAGACGTTCTTCAAAGTCACGAATTTGTTTTTCTAAATCGCTAACTTCTTCTTTGACCATTTCTTTCATGTCTGGGTCTAGTTTTTCTTCTAGCATTTCTTTTGCATCAGCTAGTTGTTCTTTTGCTGATTTATATTCACGATAAACTTCTACAGTTTCTTGAATATCAGATTGTTCCTTTGAGTATTTAGCTAATTTTTTTGAGTCAGATACGATATCTGGATCGCTTAGAAGTTCATTTAGCTTTTCATAACGATCTTCAACAGCTTGTAGGCGATCAAACATTATTTTTCACCGATACCTTTCTATTTACAATTTATTTATTTGTATTATATATGTGAATCAATTTCATAAATCTATTTTTTGTTTATAAATATGAATGGTTGAATATATACGATATCCATTTACAGATTTTCAGCTATAGACAACATTTTATAGAAACTATTTAATAGAAATTAGTATCAAATGAGTCACATTCCATTTGAAAAAACTTGAGTTATGAAATTAATTCAGTTGCTGACATAAGTTACTGATATATCATTTATATCTGTACAGCTACGGCGCTCTCTTTTGTTCGTTAGGGTTAGACGAGTCGCTCATTTTTGATGTTCCTTTAATAGTATAATGAAAAAAAGCCACTATCGCTACTCTTTTAGAACGGAGAAGATTGTTATTTTATGTTTTTTCAATCATTTAGGTGTATTTCACTTGTGTTTTGGCATTACTTTATTCATATATTAACCCCGAACTTTACTTCCATTCAAAAAAGGAGCAGCTATTGCCACTCCTCTTTTCTATTTTATTATTTCACCATATTTGTTTGGCCTGCTGGTACTAAATGGTGGTGACGGCAACGAGGTTCGTATGCTTCTGCAGCACCAACTAAAATTACGGGATCGTCTACTTTTGCAGGTTGTCCATTAATAAGTCTTTGCGTTCTACTTGCAGGTGAACCACATACACTACAAACAGCTTGTAGTTTTGTTACTTGCTCAGCAATTGCCATAAGTTTTGGCATCGGACCGAATGGAACACCTTTAAAATCCTGATCAAGTCCTGCTAAAATTACACGGTATCCGTGATTAGCTAATTCTTGAACAGTATCTATAATATCTTCACCAAAAAACTGTGCTTCATCAATCGCGATTAAATCAAAATCATCTGTAAGGTAATTCCACATTTCTTTTGATTGTTCGATTGGATGAGCAATTACTGTCGAGCCATTATGACTTACAACAGCTTCTTCACTATAGCGATTATCAATTTTAGGCTTAAAGACAGCAATTTTTTGTTTCGCAAATTGTGCTCTGCGCACTCGTCGAATCAATTCTTCAGATTTTCCTGAAAACATACTGCCACAAATTACTTCAATCCAGCCGTTTTGAGTCATTACGTACATTGACCAGACTCCTTTCAAAAACATATATTCAACATCATACCGAAAAAAAGCCAAAATACCTCTCTTTTTTTCGACAAAATAATGTGTTATAGGTAGAATCAATTTCTTTATACTACATGAAAATACTTTTTATCGCAAGAAAAATACCTGCCTTGCGGTAAAGTGCTAGGCAGGTATTTTAAATTTCTAAAGAAATTATTTAAGACCGTATTTTTTGTTGAAACGATCCACACGTCCATCAGCAGACGCGAATTTTTGACGGCCAGTATAGAATGGGTGACATTCGCTGCAAAATTCAACAGTGATGTTTTCTTTTACTGAACCTGTTTTAAATGAATTACCACAAGAGCAAGTTACTGTTGCTTCTTTGTATTCTGGGTGAATTCCTGGTTTCATGTTTGGTATCTCCTCTCGCCCTGAACCATCCGGAACAGAGTATTATAAGAACTGTTGCCTTACACGACCCAGATTAGTTTGTCGCATATGCAACGCATATGAAATGCATTGTCCATAGTATAACAAGAAATTTAAAAAGGTGCAACACAAAATTAGGCTGGAAAAATAGCATACATTCTATAATGTATTAGATTAAACCTTTACCATTTCTAGCAGCTTTCATATCAGAATTCAGTGTATCGAAGAATTCTGTATTTGTCTTTGTATTGCGTAATTTTTTCAAAAAGCGCTCTGCAAAGTCTGGTGAATCTGAAAATGTCTTGCGAATCGCCCATAACTTATCTAATTGAGCTTTTGGTATTAGTAACTCTTCTTTACGCGTTCCTGAACGTCTAATATCAATTGCTGGGAAGATACGACGTTCTGCAAGATTACGATCTAAGTGTAGTTCTAAGTTACCTGTACCTTTAAACTCTTCATAAATTACTTCATCCATACGTGATCCCGTATCGATAAGAGCTGTTGCTAGGATTGTTAAGCTTCCGCCCTCTTCTATATTACGTGCAGCTCCAAAGAATCGTTTTGGTCTATGAAAAGCTGCTGGATCAATCCCACCTGATAATGTACGACCACTTGGTGGAATTACTAGATTATATGCACGTGCAAGTCGTGTGATAGAATCCATTAAGATGATTACATCCCGTTTATGTTCTACAAGACGCATTGCTCGTTCTAAAACAAGTTCTGCCACTTTTACATGATTTTCTGGTAATTCATCAAAGGTTGAGCTTACAACATCTGCTTTAACAGAACGTTCTATATCAGTTACTTCTTCTGGACGTTCATCGATTAACAAGACAATTAGTTCTGATTCTGGATATTTTTCTGTAATTACATTGGCGATTTCTTTTAATAATAATGTTTTACCTGCTTTTGGAGGAGCAACTATTAATCCACGTTGTCCAAATCCAACTGGCGCAACTAAGTCCATGATACGAGTAGATAGTTTCGTAGGAGTTGTTTCTAGTTTGATTTGTCGATCTGGGTATAGTGGAGTGAGCGCTGGGAAATGTACACGTTCTTTTGCTGTTTCAGGATCTTCTCCATTAACAGCTTCAACATGTAAAAGTCCATAGTATCGTTCGTTTTCCTTAGGAGGACGAACTTTACCAGTTACTTTGTCGCCATTACGAAGACTAAATCGACGGATTTGCGATGCAGAAATATAGATATCTTCTGAACTTGGTGAATAGTTAATAGGACGTAAGAATCCGAAACCTTCTTGTTGAATAATTTCTAATACACCTTCCATGAAGAAATAGCCTTCACTTTCAGCACGTGATTTTAAAATAGCAAAAATCAATTCTTTTTTTGTCAACTTACCATAATATGAAATCTTGTATTCACGTGCAAGCGCATACAGGTCCTTTAATTTCATATCTTCTAGTTGAGAAATAGTTTTTGTCGTCATAGGCAATAACACCACTCTTATATAATATTGTTTTACAAATTTGAATTTTGGTATGTGAGTTTTACGAGTTTTGAATGGAATGAATTTTTAAGAAGAAGCCCGGCATGACACCGGGCAGTAAAAAATTGAAGTTTAGTCTTGCATATATAGTTTTGGTTTTTTAGTTAAACTATGTCTGCCTTCGATAAAACGAACAGTACCTGATTTTGCACGCATTACAACGGATTCAGTTGTGCAGAAGCTTCCTTTAAATTGAACTCCTTTTAACAACTCTCCATCTGTTACTCCAGTAGCTGCGAAGATGGCATCATCGCCTTTTACTAAATCATCCATTTTCAACACTTTGTTGACTTCAATCCCCATTTTATGGCAACGTTCAATTTCTTCATCATTTGAAGGAACTAATTTACCTTGGAACTCTCCGCCAAGACATTTTAAGGCAACTGCTGCGATTACACCCTCTGGTGCACCACCTGTACCAAATAGAATATCTACACCTGTTTCATCAAATGCTGTGTTGATAGCTGCCGCTACATCACCATCTGAGATAAATTTAATACGTGCACCAGCAGCACGAATTTGATCTACGATTGGTTGATGGCGTTCACGGTTTAATAATGTAGCTACGACATCCTCGATATTTTTATGTTTTGCTTCTGCTACTGCACGTAAGTTGTCAATAACAGGGGCTTCAATATCGATTTTACCTGCTGCTTCTGGACCAACTGCAATTTTTTCCATATACATATCAGGGGCATGGAGTAAGTTACCACGATCAGCAATAGCTAATACTGTTAAAGCATTACCGCTTCCAGCTGCTACGATGTTAGTACCTTCTAGTGGATCAACTGCGATGTCAACTTGTGGACCATTAGGGTCTGAGCCTAGTTTTTCACCGATGTAAAGCATAGGCGCTTCATCCATTTCGCCTTCACCAATTACAACAACTGCATCCATTGGAATTGAATCAAATACTTGGCGCATTGCTGTTGTAGCTGCGTCATCTGCTTCCATTTTCAACCCACGGCCCATCCATCTTGCTGAGGCGATTGCTGCCGCTTCTGTTACACGTACTACTTCCATTGATAAACTGCGTTTCATTTTTTACTGTTCCTCCCGTTTTCCAGCCTTTTTGACCGGAATCGTTTCAAACTAAATCTATTATAGCACACAGAATATTTTCTGCAGATTTTTTTCAGCTTCATCGCTTATTAACAATGTAATAAGAACTACTACAGGAAATCTACATTATCTATTGGTCACGCTGCTCTTGTTGTTCGGTTCGATTGATTCCCTACGTATATCAGCACCTATGGCTTGTAGTTTAGTGATAATATCACTATAACCACGCTCTATGTGATAAATATCGTGGATTTCAGTCTCACCTTTTGCTAGTAGCCCTGCTATAATTAGCGCAGCCCCTGCACGCAAATCTGTTGCAGTAACTGTTGCAGCTTCTAAGTTGCTAGGACCTGTGATAATGGCAGAACGTCCTTCTACTTTTGCGTTTGCATTCATTCTAATGATTTCATCAATGTGTTTAAATCTAGCAGAATAAATCGTATCCGTTACAATAGAAGAACCTGTTGCCTGTGTTAGAAGAACTGTAAATGGTTGTTGTAAATCTGTTGGGAATCCTGGATAAACAAGGGTTTTAATATCAACTGATTTTAAAGCATCTGTTTTTGGAATAAGAATCCGTTCTTCTTCTTCAATAACCTTTACGCCCATTTCCCGTAATTTGGCAGTCACTGCTTCCAAGTGTAATGGAATAACATTATCAATTATGACACCATCACCTACGGCAGCAGCCATAATCATATATGTTCCTGCTTCAATACGGTCAGGAATAATTGTATGGTTTGTACCATGTAATTCTTCAACGCCTTCGATACGAATCACATTCGTACCAGCACCTTTTATCTTGGCACCCATATTCGTTAAAAGAGTGGCAACATCAATAATCTCTGGCTCTTTTGCGGCATTTTCAATAACTGTTTTACCTTTAGCCAATACTGCTGCCAGCATAATATTAATCGTAGCGCCGACACTGCTAACATCTAAATAAATCTTCGCACCATGTAGCTCTTCAGCACGTAGATAAATGGCACCATGTTCATTAGTCACTTGAGCTCCTAATGCTTGGAAACCTTTAATATGTTGGTCAATTGGTCGAGGGCCTAAATGACATCCACCTGGTAAACCAATGACTGCTTTTTTAAAACGCCCCAACATTGCACCCATCAAATAATAAGAAGCTCGTAATTTTTTCACATTGCCATTAGGTAATGGCATATCAATCATTGAACGAGGATCGATTATCATATGGCCATCTTTAAATTCTACTTCGCCACCAATTTCCTCAAGCAATGCTTTTAATGTCCAAACGTCTAAGATTTCTGGTAATCCTTCAATCGTTACAGGAGAATTTGCCAAAATAGAAGCTGGAATTAAAGCTACTGCACTGTTTTTAGCACCACTTACTTTAATCGTTCCTTTTAGATGCTTTTCCCCTGTAATTTTATATACGTCCATGTGAATCTCCTTATATTATTTATCTTTGTTTGCCCAATCTTTCATAAATCCTTCGATACCTTTATCAGTTAAAGGATGTTTAAATAATTGTTTTAAAACTTTAAAAGGTGTTGTAGCAATATGCGCACCTGCTAAAGCAGCTTCTGTAATATGTTGTGGATGACGAATAGAAGCGGCAATGATTTGAGTTGAAATTTCGTGAATTGCAAAAATTTCAGCAATTTCACGTACTAGTTCTGTTCCATCTTGACCAATATCATCTAAGCGACCTAAGAATGGAGAAACATATGTTGCGCCAGCACGTGCAGCTAATAATGCTTGGTTTGCGCTGAAGATTAACGTTACATTTGTTTTGATACCCTCTTTTGAAAGAGTTGAACATGCAGTTAATCCATCTGGTGTCATTGGAAGTTTAACTGTGATATTAGGAGCGATTTTAGCTAATTCATGACCTTCTTTGATCATACCTTCAGCATCTAATGAGATAACTTCTCCACTTACTGAACCATCAACTAATTCTGCGATTTCTTTTAAACGATCATGAAATGAAATGTTTTTTTCTTTTGCAACTAAAGAAGGGTTGGTAGTTACACCAGAAATGATTCCCCATGCATGTGCTTCTTTTATTTCTTCAAAATTTGCTGTATCAATAAAAAATTTCAATTTATATTCCTCCTGAATGATGGAAAAAATGGAGAAGATTCGATTTTCTTACCGATGTCTTCTCCGATTCCCTTACTAAAAATATATGCTTAAGCTTTTTGTGAGCTACCAAATTCACGCATTTTGCCAATGACAGTTGCCTTGATTGCTTCACGTGCTGGTCCTAAGAATTTACGTGGATCGTAAACTTCTTTATCGTTGTCCAAAATTTCACGAATTACTTTTGTAGCAGCAATTTGGTTCTCAGTATTTACATTGATCTTCGCTGTTCCTAAAGAAATAGAACGTTGAATATCTTTTGTAGGAATACCCGTACCACCATGTAGCACTAATGGAAGTCCAGCTAAATTTGAGATTTCTTCCATTTCTTTAAAACCAAGATTTGGTTCGCCATGGTAAGGTCCGTGTACTGAACCAAGTGCTGGTGCTAAGCAATCAATTGAAGTTGCTTCAACCATCTTGCGGCATTCTTCAGGATCAGCGTACATGATACCACCGATTACGCCATCCTCATTGCCACCAACTGTTCCTAGTTCTGCTTCGACAGAAACACCATGTGCATGTGCATAATCTACTACTTTTGAAGTAATTTCAATATTTTCTTCAAATGGATGATGAGAAGCATCAATCATAACAGATGTAAAACCGGCATCTACCGCTTCTTTACATTTTTCAAAACTTGAACCATGATCTAAGTGAATTGCTACTGGAACTGTCGTTTTGTAGCTTTCCATAAGTCCTTTTACCATATTAACAACAGCAACAAAGCCACCCATGTATTTACCAGCGCCTTCAGATACGCCTAAAATTACAGGTGATTTTTCTTCCTCTGCTGCTTGTAGAATCGCTTGAGTCCATTCAAGGTTATTGATGTTGAATTGACCAACAGCATAACCGTTTTCTTTTGCAGTAATTAACATTTCTTTCATTGAAACCAAAGCCATCAGTAAATCCTCCTTTAGGATATAGCATGGTATAAAATTGAATAATAACACTATCATAATAACAAAAAGAATAAGCATTGACCACCGTCTATACTTATTCTTTCAATAATTTGTTAATCGTGTCCTTCACTTCAAAAATATCAAAAGGCTTCATAAAAAAATGCTGTGCTCCAAGTTCTTTTGCTTTGCTAATTAAACTAGCATCTCCATTACCTGTCATCATTACAACTGGTAATTGTTTATGTAAATTTTTAATATAGTTTAAAATTTCCAATCCATTCATGCCAGGAATTTTCATATCAAGTAAAACAGCGTCGACTGCTCCATTTTCTAGAATTTGAATTGCCTCTAATCCGTTAGAAGCTAGTAACGGCTCATGCCCTTCTCTTTTAAAAACTTCGTTAAGTAAAAGGCGTATTCCTTGTTGGTCATCTACGATTAATAATTTTTTCACAAAACCTCTACTCCTTATTTTATCATCCTTATATTGTATTCGTGCCCATCCCTATTTTTTCCTCTTAAGATATCTACTTTTTTTAGATTTTGCAATTGAAATCTACCCTCTTTATAATTAATGTCATGAGGTGAATAAAATGTTAAAAATGTTATCGACCCAAGTCGGCGGTTTATTATCTAAAATTGCTTCTGATAAAGAAGATGCAATCGAAGAAACCGCGCGCTTACTTGCACAAGCAGGTGCTTTTGAAGGTACTGTTTACTTTGCATGCTTTGACGAATTACAAGCTATTGAGATAAATGCTTTAAACGCAACTGAACCTTTTAGAAAATTACGTCCATGGACAAGTAGTGTCGAAATAAGTGATTTAGATCGCGTATGTATTTTCACACACAGTGCAAATCATCCTGATGCATTAGCGCTAGCTCACAGATTATATGATTCTTTTATCCCTTTTGCTGTTGTTGCAAATGAAAAAGAAGAAGATGCTGGCGAAATGGGTGACTTAGCATACACATATATTTCAATGGGCATTAAAAAAGGCTTGTTACCAAACGAATTAGGTGAACGAATTGTTATGCCACACACTTTGACAGCATTATTTATCTATGAAGCAATTAAAATAGCATATGATGAAATGCTAGGTGGTTTATAAAACTAAATTATTATGTACAAAACGCTCCTATTGATCACGATTAGTTTTTGCTTTCTAATTTGTCGTGATCAATTAAAGAGCGTTTTTTCTTTTAGAAAACTTTCATCCTAATAATAATGCCAGACTCTATTCAAGAATCTGGCAAGTATAAAAAATTATTATTTAACTGCTGCGCCGATGAAATCACGGAATAATGGTTGTGGACGGTTTGGACGAGATTTAAATTCTGGGTGGAATTGAGATGCCACGAAGAACTTATTGTTTGGTAATTCGATGATTTCAACTAAGCGTTCATCTGGTGAAGTACCTGAGAATACTAATCCTTCTGCTTCCATTGCTTCGCGATATTCGTTGTTAAATTCATAACGGTGACGATGACGTTCATATACTAATTCATCATTGTAAATTTGTGCTGCACGAGAACCATCTTTTAGTTTACATGGATATAAGCCAAGACGAAGTGTACCGCCTAGGTCTTCTACATCGATTTGTTCTGGAAGTAAATCGATAATTGGGTATTTTGTTTTTGGATTTAGTTCAGTAGAATGAGCACCTTTTAAGCCTAGTACATTACGTGCAAATTCAACTGTTGCAAGTTGCATACCTAAACAAATGCCTAAGAATGGTACGTCATTTTCACGAGCATATTGGATTGCCAAGATTTTACCTTCTACACCACGATCTCCAAATCCACCTGGTACAAGGATACCATCCGCATCGTTTAGTAATTCTTTGACATTTTCAGCTGTAACGTGTTCAGCGTTGATCGCATTAACTTCGATGTCAGTATCAAAAGCATAGCCTGCATGTTTAAGAGCTTCGACAACAGAAATGTAAGCATCTTGTAATTCAACATATTTACCAACAAGGGCGATTTTTGTTGATTTTTTAAGGTTTTTCACTTTATCTACAAGTTCTTTCCAATCTGTCATATCTGCTTCTGGTGCTTGGATGCCAAAGTGTTCAAGCACGATGTCATCTAAATCTTGAGATTGTAGATTTAGTGGGATTTCATATAAATGATCCGCATCTACACATTCGATTACTTCGTGAGGTTTTACGTCACAGAATAGTGCTAGTTTTTCTTTCATTTCTTGAGGAACCGGACGATCTGTACGTACAACAAGGATGTTTGGTTGAATACCAAGTGAACGTAGTTCTTTTACAGAGTGTTGAGTTGGTTTTGTTTTTAACTCACCAGCTGCTGCAATGTAAGGGATTAGTGTACAGTGAAGATATAAGACATTGTCATTTCCAAGATCACGTTTCATTTGGCGAATTGCTTCAAGGAATGGTAATGATTCGATATCACCGACAGTACCACCTACTTCAGTAATAACAATATCTGCATTTGTTTCGCGACCTGCGCGTTGAATACGGTCTTTAATTTCGTTAGTGATGTGTGGAATAACTTGAACTGTACCACCGTTATAATCACCACGACGTTCTTTTTTCAATACAGTTGAGTAAACTTTACCTGATGTTACAGTTGAATGTTTACCTAAATTGATATCGATAAAACGTTCATAGTGACCAAGGTCTAAGTCTGTTTCTGCACCATCATCTGTTACGAATACTTCACCGTGTTGATATGGGCTCATTGTTCCTGGGTCAATGTTGATATATGGGTCAAACTTTTGGATTGTTACTTCTAAACCACGATTTTTTAATAATCGTCCTAATGATGCTGCTGTAATACCTTTGCCTAGTGATGAGACTACGCCGCCAGTTACAAAAATATATTTAGTCACTGCAAATTCCTCCTTATAGGTAGTGTTCCTAAAACACTTGTAAAAAATACAAAAAACGCTCCTCCCGCAAGTAACTTGCAGGGGGAGCGTATTATTTATACGGTCAATCTCCTTTTTTAAGGAGCCCAAGTAAAAGGGTATATGATATAACCTAAATTGTCAAGAAGTTATTATTTTTCTTTATCTGCTAAATCATCATCGTCTTCAATTTCAAAGTCTTCGTCTTCAATCTCGATTTCTTCATCTTCGATTTCGATTTCTTCATCTAAATCATCGTCTTCAATTTCATCGATATCAGTAGTATCAAAGTCTTCTGTATCATCATCATCATCGTCATCATCGTCATCAACGAATTCATCGAAATCTTCATCAAATTCGATTTCTTCATCTTCATGAACATCATCGACAATTGCAGCTTTCGCTTTTTTCTTACGAACTTTGACTGTTGGAGCAGTTTCTTCTTCGACTTGTTCGATGGCATACCATTCACGGATACCCCAGCGATTTTCCCCTAATACAAGAAAGCGGCCATCAATATTGATATCTGTGTAGAATTGGATAGCTGCAGCTTTCATTTGTTCTGAAGTGCGAGCACCTAATTCAATAATAGCTTCCATAATTTCAGCAAACGCCATTGGTTGATGTTTTTCTTCTAAAATAGCATATGCTAGGTTAATTAATGATTCTTCTGTTAGTTGTTCTTGAGTTAAATCACGAAGGTTCAATTCGTGCACGTCCTTTCTCTACATAAACATAATATCCATTATAAACAATTATACTTAATTTTTGCTACAATCAATTCTTCTTTTTTTCAATTCTCAATCGAGAATAGCCATAGATAAACAAGTAAAGCGCAAGAAGAAGGAATGAGATAGCGCCTAATTGCTTATCGTATATATAATAGGTTAGTACTAAGCACAATATAATAATCATGAAATGCATCACGATTTTCACTGTACCGTCACTCCTTCAAATAGTCTAATCAGTAATTTTAATAAATGCGAAAAAGAAGGCCTAATCGATTGACTAGACACTCCATAGTTATAATACATATGTCATAAATTACTCTGTTGAATAAGCATACTCCTCTATTTCCTATTCGTAAAGTAGAAGTATTGGAAAACTAATTTGAAGTGACGTTTAGTACGTTTCGCTTTTTTAGCCTTCTATCTCCGCCGGCTTGCCCCTCGTGTCATTTCGGTCCCTCGGTCGAAAGTTGAGAAGATACTTTCGATTCGGGCCCTCCAATGCATGTCGGGACTATCAGGCGCGATCCGCTTTTAATCCTATCTAGCTACTCGCGCCAGCCCTTCGAGTCGCTTCGATCCCTCGGTCGAAAGTTGGAAAGACACTTTCGATTCGGGCTCTCCAGCGCTTGTCAGGGCTTTCGGGCGCGATCCGCTTTTATTTCTATCCAGCTCCGCCGGCTTGCCCCTCGTGTCATTTCAGTCCCTCGGTCGAAAGTTGAGAAGATACTTTCGATTCGGGCCCTCCAATGCATGTCGGGACTATCAGGCGCGATCCGCTTTTAATCCTATCTAGCTACTCGCGCCAGCCCTTCGAGTCGCTTCGATCCCTCGGTCGAAAGTTGGAAAGACACTTTCGATTCGGGCTCTCCAGCGCTTGTCAGGGCTTTCGGGCGCGATCCGCTTTTATTTCTATCCAGCTCCGCCGGCTTGCCCCTCGTGTCATTTCAGTCCCTCGGTCGAAAGTTGAGAAGATACTTTCGATTCGGGCCCTCCAATGCATGTCGGGACTATCAGGCGCGATCCGCTTTTAATCCTATCTAGCTACTCGCGCCAGCCCTTCGAGTCGCTTCGATCCCTCGGTCGAAAGTTGGAAAGACACTTTCGATTCGGGCTCTCCAGCGCTTGTCAGGGCTTTCGGGCGCGATCCGCTTTTATTTCTATCCAGCTCCGCCGGCTTGCCCCTCGTGTCATTTCAGTCCCTCGGTCGAAAGCTGAAATGACGCTTTCGATTCGGGCCTTCCAATGCATTTCGGGGCAGTTCGAGCCGGCTCCGCTTTTATTTTAATATCACATATTTCTTCTGTATTGTCCACCTACTTCGTAGAGTGCGTTGGTTATTTGGCCTAGGCTTGCTACTTTTACGGTTTCCATTAGTTCTTTGAAGATGTTATCGCCTTTTTTGGCTGTTTCTTTTAGTTTTTCAAGTGCTATAGCTGTTTCTTCTTTATGTTGTTGTTGGAATTTACGTAAATTTTCAATTTGGGTGTTTTTTTGTTCTTTCGTTGCGCGCGCTATTTCCATACTATTAATGGTCTCTTGTGATGGCGGATTCGGATTTAAATACGTATTCACACCAACAATTGGTAGTTCCCCTGAATGTTTTAAAGATTCATAGTACATGGATTCTTCTTGAATTTTACCACGTTGATATTGTGTTTCCATGGCACCGAGAACGCCGCCTCTATCATTCATACGGTCAAATTCTGTAAGTACTGCTTCTTCTACGAGATCTGTTAGTTCTTCAATAATAAACGAACCTTGTAAGGGATTTTCATTTTTAGTCAATCCGTGTTCTTTTGTAATAATCATTTGAATAGCCATTGCTCTTCGAACAGATTCTTCGGTTGGCGTTGTAATAGCTTCATCATATGCGTTAGTATGCAGTGAATTACAATTATCATGTAAAGCCATCAAAGCTTGTAGTGTCGTGCGAATATCATTAAAGTCAATTTCTTGTGCATGCAGACTTCTTCCGGAAGTTTGGACATGATACTTTAACTTTTGGCTTCTCTCATTTGCATCATATAAATCGCGCATTGTCACAGCCCAAATTCGACGTGCAACACGACCAATAACGCTATATTCTGGATCAAGACCATTTGAAAAGAAGAACGAAAGATTTGGTGCGAAATCATCTATATTCATACCTCTACTCAAATAATACTCCACATATGTGAAACCATTTGCCAAGGTAAAAGCAAGTTGTGAAATTGGATTAGCTCCTGCCTCTGCAATATGATATCCAGAAATAGATACTGAATAGTAATTTCGCACTTTTTCATCAATAAAGAATTGTTGAATATCACCCATCATTCGAAGAGCAAATTCAGTTGAGAAAATACACGTATTTTGTCCTTGATCTTCTTTAAGAATATCAGCTTGTACAGTGCCTCGAACAATATTTAATGTTGTTGCTCTTGTTTCGATAAACTCTTCTACAGTTAAATTCCGTCCAAGTTCTTTTTCACGTCTTTTTACTTGTTGATCAATAGCTGTATTCATGAACATCGCCAAAATAATAGGAGCTGGTCCATTAATCGTCATAGAAACAGATGTAGATGGTGCACAAAGATCAAATCCTTCATAAAGTTTCTTCATATCATCTAAAGTACACACATTAACACCAGATTCACCAATTTTCCCATAAATATCAGGACGCTCATCAGGATCTTCACCATATAGTGTTACAGAATCGAATGCAGTTGATAAACGTTTTGCAACATCATCTTTTGATAAATAATGAAAACGACGATTTGTCTGTTCTGGTGTACCCTCCCCAGCAAATTGACGTTTCGGATCTTCTCCTTGTCTTTTAAACGGGAATACACCTGCGGTATATGGGAATGCTCCTGGTACATTTTCTGCATAAACCCAGCGAAGAATTTCACCATAGTCTACGAATTTTGGTAAAACAACTTTTGGGATTTTAAGGCCTGATAAACTAGTCGTTTTTAATAGTGTGCGAATTTCTTTATCACGAACTTTCGTAACAAGTTCATCACCTTGATAACTTTCTTTTAACGTATTCCAATTTTTCAATATTTGTTTTGATTCTAAAGAGAGTTGGTTTTCCACATCTTCGATTAGCAGTTGTAAGGACTGAACAAGGGCGTCTTCTGGTGCTTTCTCTTGAACTTGTTTTAATGTACCTTCTAGTTGGAAGAGCTTTCTAGCTATTTCTACTTGTTGTTCCGATTTTTTGTGATAACCTCTAACCGTGTCACTTATTTCTCTTAAATAGTACCTACGATCATTTGGGATTATTACATTTTGCTTTTGTGTTTTGACAAATTGTTCATAGGACGTTCTCCAAGTATAACCAAATTTCTTATTAATAGTATGAATTAATGCCGCAAATAAAGAATTTGTGCCTTTATCGTTAAATTGGCTAGCAATTGTGCCGTAAACCGGCATTTCATCTAAATTTTGCTCCCATAATTCATGACTTCGTTGATATTGTTTTTGTACTTGTCGAAGTGCATCTTCAGATCCTTTTCTCTCGAATTTATTGATGACAATTATATCTGCGAAGTCAATCATGTCTATTTTCTCTAGTTGTGTTGGCGCTCCAAACTCACTAGTCATCACATACATAGATAGGTCTGATATATTTGTTATTGCTGCATCTCCTTGTCCTATCCCGCTTGTTTCTACAACAATAAGGTCAAATCCAGCTACTTTTATAATATCTAGGACATCACCAATTGCTGCTGATAATTCGGTATGTGAGTTACGTGTCGCTAAACTTCTCATATATACACGATTGTTGAAAATTGCATTCATCCGAATTCTATCCCCTAATAAAGCGCCACCTGTCTTTTGTTTTGTTGGATCAATCGATACGATGGCAATCTTCTTATCTGGAAACTCATGTAAGAAACGACGGATGAGTTCATCTGTCAACGAACTCTTCCCTGCTCCACCTGTTCCTGTAATCCCTAGTACAGGTGTATTTTTGGATTGTTCTCTTGCATTTCGTAACAACTCTTCAACATCAGGATGTTGCCCCTCTTCAACCGCCGTAATAAGTTGTGCAAGAATTTCAGGACTTTCCGTTGAAACCCTATAAAGTTTTTCTAATAGATCACTCTGTACTGTCGAAAAGTCACTTTTTTCAATCATCTTATTGATCATGCCTTGTAGTCCTAGAGCTAGACCATCTTCCGGCGAAAATAGATTTTTTATACCATAATCATGAAGTTCTTTAATCTCCCTTGGTAATATAACGCCACCGCCACCGCCAAATATCCCGATATGAGGTGCCCCTTTTTCTTTTAAAAGATCATACATATATTTAAAATACTCCATATGCCCCCCTTGATAAGAAGATACAGCGATTCCTTGAGCATCCTCTTGTATAGCGGCATTTACTACTTCTTCCACAGAGCGATTATGCCCAAGATGTATTACTTCAACCCCACTCGATTGAAGAATACGTCTCATGATATTAACAGACGCATCATGGCCGTCAAAAAGGCTGGATGCTGTCACAAATCGAACATGATGTTGCGGCTTATATACTTCCAACTTCGTTGTCATTATAATGTCCCCCTTTGTACATGAACAATTTCTATAGATAGAAAATGCAAGGCGAGAAATCACAATCACTTCTGTTTGTGTTTTTCTGCCTTGCACTTCTGAAACGTATATAGTGAAGTGTATACCAACAAAAATATACGACTATCTTAAAATTCCGTTTAGTAAAATCTTCGTTTGCATTTGAATGTAGTCTTCTATTTTCAAGTTCTTCCGCCAAGCCCATCGGCGAAAAGCCCATGCTTGCCCTTGTAAGACTATTTGGTGTGCGAGAAGTTTAATCTCTGTTAATGGCATATGAAGTTCTCCCTTTTTCTCACAACCAATTAACAAATTTTTAAAATGGCCAACCATCTCAATTTCTTTCGATAAGACATACTCCAACGCATCTTTTGGCAAAGACTTTGATTCTTGATACATAACAAGCATTTCATCTTGCATGTCATCTACAAGATGATAATATTGATCAATCGCATAGATTAGTCCTTCCAGAGTTGCTTCTTGCTTCTCTATAGGCTCTAATCTTTTTCGGACTTCTAGATAGATATTATCGCAAACTAGATACAATATATCTTCTTTTGTACGAATATATTCATAGAGTGTGCCAATACTGAAACCCGCTTCTTTCGCAATTTCCCTCGTTGTGGTTCGATGAAACCCTTTTTCTTTAAAAAGACGAACTGCTGCAAGTATCATTTCTGTTCTTCTTTTTTCTATTAAACTTTCATCTTTTATGGAGGTTTGGATTAGTCTTTTTCTTTCTTTGACCATAATTATTTTAAAAGCATACGAGAGATTACGAGACGTTGTATTTCTTGTGTGCCCTCGTAAATTTGAGTGATTTTTGCATCACGCATAAAGCGTTCCACTGGGTATTCTTTTGTATAACCATAGCCTCCATATACTTGAACAGCTTCAGTCGTTACTTTCATCGCTGTATCACCAGCCATTAGTTTAGCCATTGCAGATTGTTTGCCATATGGCAGATTATTCGATTCTAGCCAAGCAGCTTGATAAGTTAGTAATCTTGAAGCTTCTGTAGCCGTCGCCATATCTGCTAATTTAAATGATATCCCTTGGTTTGCAGAAATTGGTTTACCAAATTGAACTCGTTCTTTCGAATAAGCTACAGCTGCATCTAGTGCTCCTTGAGCAATACCAACCGCTTGCGCTGCAATTCCATTTCGACCACCATCTAAAGTTTTCATGGCAATTTTGAAACCTTCTCCCTCTGCACCAAGTAAATTTTCTTTTGGTACACGACAGTTATCGAAAATGATTTCTGTTGTAGGTGATGAACGTATCCCCATTTTCTTTTCTTTTTTCCCTACTGAAAAGCCTTCAAAATCGGCTTCCACGATAAATGCCGATGTGCTGTTTTTAATTTCTGGATCTGTTACTGCAAATACTACATAAATATCTGCGATTCCACCATTAGTGATGAAAATTTTAGAGCCATTCAACACGTAATGATCGCCGTCTAATTTTGCTGTTGTTTTCATACCACCAGCGTCTGAACCTGAACCTGGCTCTGTTAAACCATAAGCACCAATTTTTTTACCTTCAGCCATCGGGCGTAAATATTTTTGTTTTTGTTCTTCTGTTCCAAATTTATAAACAGGCCAGCCTGCAAGAGATGTATGCGCTGATAGTGTTACTGCTGTAGAGCCACAAACGCGTGCTAATTCTTCAATTGCAATAACATAAGCTAAATAATCAGAACCAATCCCACCATATTCTTCAGGCCAAGGAATTCCTGTTAAGCCTAGTTCAGCCATTTGGTCAAAAATAGCACGATCGAATGTTTCGTTTTCATCACGTTCTGCTGCAGTTGGAGCAACTTCATTTATTGCAAAATCTCTAACCATTTTTCGAATCATTTCGTGTTCTTCTGATAGTGTAAAGTTCATTATTTATATCCCCTTTGTTTTAAATTTTTATATAAATAATATTTGTTAGTTACTATGAGTATAGTAAGTTACAAATCTTTATAAACTTCTTGAAATAACTATTCTTTGAATCTCACTCGTGCCTTCGTAAATTTCTGTTACTTTTGCATCTCGGAAATACCGTTCTACTGGATAATCTTCGGTATATCCATAGCCTCCGAATATTTGAATGGCTTCTGTAGTGACTTCAACTGCTGTTTTTGATGCAAAAAGTTTTGCCATAGAAGCTTCTTTTCGGCAAGATTCCCCCATAGCCTGTAAATTAGCTGCTCTATAAACTAGTAATCTCGCAGCTTCAATAGAGGTTGCCATATCCGCTAATTTAAATGAAATCCCTTGATTTGCAAGAATTGGCTTACCAAATTGGTTTCGTTCTGATGCATATTGAGTTGCTGCTTCTAAAGCAGCTTCTGCGATTCCTAAACTTTGTGCAGCTATCCCTATACGTCCTATATCTAAATTCGCCATTGCAATTTGGAATCCTTTTCCTTCTTCTCCAAGTAGGTTTTCTACTGGGACTTTCATCTGTTCAAATGTAAGTTGTACAGTTCTTGAACCATGTAATCCCATTTTTCTTTCATCTTTTCCTATGATAAGACCTGGTGTACCCTTTTCAACGATAAATGCTGATATTCCCCTTGGCCCTTTAGAAGGATTTGTTGTTGCAAAAACGATGTAGACATCTGCCTCACCACCATTTGTGATAAAAACTTTGGAACCGTTTAGTTCATAATAATCGCCTGATTTAACTGCCTTAGTTTTTAAGGAGCCAGCATCTGATCCTGATGAAGGTTCTGTTAAGCAAAAGGCTCCTAAATATTCTCCAGAAGCTAATTTGGGAACGAAGCGTTGTTTTTGTTGTTCATTTCCAAAATAGAGTATTGGATTGGTTCCGACCGATGTATGCACAGACAAAATCACCCCGATGACTGCACTTACTTTTGCTATTTCATTGATAGCGATAATATAGGATGTAAAATCCATTTCAGAACCGCCATATTTTGCTGGTGTTGTAATCCCCATAAGCCCTAGCTGTCCCATCTCCGCTAGGATATCACGTGGGAACCCCCCATCTTCCATATATTTCACTTGTGGTGCAATAACATTCTTTGCAAAATCCCGAACCATATCGCGCATCATCATTTGTTCTTCTGTGAACTGTAGATCCATGATGTTCTCCCCTTTATCATGCATGTAGGACAGTATAAGCAAAAGGCTATTTCTTTCTGAAATGGAGCTTTATTTTAAACGAGTGACAACACTATTTATCTATAAATCCCATCTTTCAGTAGAAATGATTTTACTAATTCTCTAATTCATAATCATAAAAGCCTCTACCTGTTTTCCTTCCTAGCCATCCTGCCTTTACGTATTTCCGTAATAATGGGCAAGGACGATATTTGCTATCTCCGAATCCTTCATATAGTGTTTCCATAATGTAAAGGCAAGTATCAAGTCCTATAAAATCTGCTAAAGTTAACGGACCCATCGGATGATTCATACCAAGTTTCATCACATCATCTATTGCTTCTTTTGATGCAACGCCTTCATACAATGTGTAGATGGCTTCATTGATCATTGGCATAAGAACGCGATTAGCAACAAAACCTGGAAAGTCATTTACTTCTACAGGGACCTTTTCAAATTTCTTCGTTAACTGCTCAATCTCTGTATATACTTCATCTGATGTAGCTAACCCTCGAATGATTTCTACAAGTTTCATCACTGGAACTGGATTCATAAAGTGCATGCCGATGACTTGTTCAGGACGTTTTGTTACGGCTGCAATTTCCGTAATGGGTAATGATGACGTATTGGATGCAAGAATCGTATGCGGAGGAGTAATTTCATCTAGTTGTTTAAAAATAGATTGCTTGACTTTCATATTTTCAACGGCTGCTTCTATAACAAGATCGACACCACTTGCATCTTCAAGAGATAAAGATTTGTCAATTCTTTTTAAAACCGCTTCTTTTTCAGTTTCTGTCATACGACCTTTTACAACATTCCGAGAAAGGTTTTGTGTGATTGTGCGAATCCCTTTTTCGAAAGATTCTTCACTAATATCATTTAGTTTTACCGCTAATCCCGCTTGAGCACAGACTTGAGCAATACCTGAACCCATTTGACCTGCACCAATTACCATAACTTGTTGAATAGTCATTTTTTTACCCCTCCTTGTATTGGAACTTCAATCATGATTGCATCGCCTTGACCGCCACCTGAACAAATTGCGGCAATTCCAATGCCACCACCTCGACGTTTTAACTCATAAGCTAACGTTAAAATAATTCTTGCCCCCGAAGCGCCAATCGGATGGCCTAATGCTACAGCTCCACCATTAACATTTACTTTTTCTAAGTCCAGTCCTGCGATTTGACTACTTGCAAGAGCAACGACCGCAAATGCTTCATTGATTTCAAACAAATCAATATCTTCTACCGTTTTACCTGTCTTTTCTAAAATTTTGTTGATGACGAGTCCTGGTGTTTGTGGGAAATCATTTGGCTCTACCCCTACTTCTGCATGACCGATAATATACGCGAGCGGTGATAGTTGATGTTCTTCTGCATATTGTTCGCTTGTAACAACAATTGCACATGCTCCATCATTAACACCTGGGGCATTTCCAGCAGTAATTGTCCCATCCTGACTGAATGCTGATTTCAATTTTGATAGTGCTTCAATTGATGTATCTTTTCGTGGAGCCTCATCTGTATTTACTATCACATCATCGCCTTTTCTTTGAGGGATTGTTACAGATGCAATTTCTTCACTAAATTTTCCTTCTTCAATTGCAGCAATTGCCTTTTGATGACTGCGAATCGCCCATTCATCCTGTGTTTTTCTTGAAACTAAGAATTTATCTGCAGTTTCATCACCATATGTGCCCATATGAACATGTTTGGCATGAAATGCACACGAAAGACCATCATAAACCATACCGTCGACTAGTGTTGCGTCTCCCATTCGCAAGCCAAATCGCCCTTTTGGTAATAGATAAGGGGCATTAGACATCGATTCCATCCCACCAGCTACAATGACTTGTTCCTCCCCAAGTCTAATAAGTTGATCTGCAAGAGTGACACTTCGTAACCCAGATGCACATACTTTGTTAATCGTTTCTGTTTTAACAGAGTAAGGAATACCCGCTTTTGTAGCCGCTTGTCTTGAAGGTATTTGCCCTTGTCCTGCCTGTAAAACTGTTCCCATGATGACTTCATCTACTTGCTCCGTTCCTATGTTAGAACGCTTTAATGCTTCTTTTATCGCCACACTACCTAGATCACTGGCAGATAAACTGCTAAGTTTTCCGCCTAGTTTTCCAAAGGCTGTTCGTGCTCCATCAATAATTACCGCCTTTTGCAAGTTGGACACCCCTTTAAATTGTCATTGGATACGCTTACATAGATTATTTATAGAAAGCGAGTGCTCAAATACTCATGGTGACTGAACGCTCGCTCAACAAAACTTTTGAAAAAAAGAGAGGGCACTTGCTCTCTCTTTTTCACTTGTAAATATTGTATAAAAGTATCAATTATTATGCAATACCCTATTTTTTTCTGTTTATTGTACCGTTTCTTCTTCCGCACCTTGTGAAACTTGTACTTCTCCACATACAGATTTCTCTAATAACTCTGCAATGTCATATGTTCCTATTTGTTCTTCTACTTCTTTCGCTTTTGTTCCATCTGATAACATTGTTAAGCAATAAGGGCATCCTGAAGATATGATTGTAGGATTTACTGCTAATGCTTGCTCTGTACGAGCTACATTAATACGGTTTCCTACATGTTCTTCCATCCACATTAACCCCCCGCCAGCTCCACAGCACATTGCAGTATCACGATTACGTTCCATCTCAACTAGTTTAACTCCTGGAATTGATTTTAAAATCTCACGAGGAGCATCGTAGACATCATTGTATCTTCCTAAGTAACAAGAATCATGGAATGTAATGGTCTCATTTACTTCATACTGAGGTTTTAAACGTCCTTGTTGAACTAGATCATACAATAATTCTGTATGGTGATATACTTCTCCACTCCATCCAAAGTCACTATACTCATTTTTGAAAATATTATATGCATGTGGATCAATCGTTACAATTTTTGTTACGCCAGCTTTTTCAAACTCTTTAATATTTGCCTCTGCAAGTTCTTGGAATAAAAACTCGTTTCCTAAACGGCGAGGCGTATCACCAGAGTTCTTTTCTTTATTGCCTAAAATCGCAAATTTCACACCTGCCTCGTTCAACAAATGTGCAAATGCTAGCGCAATTTTTTGTGAACGATTATCAAAAGATCCCATAGAGCCAACCCAGAAGAGGTATTCAATTTCCTCACCTGCTTTTGAAGCTTCTTTTACAGTTGGAATTCGCACATCTGGTCGTGCATCTCTCCAATTTTCCTTTTCTTTACGATTAATCCCCCAAGGATTTCCTTGACGTTCGATGTTTGTCATTGCACGTTGCGCATCTGGATTTACACGTCCTTCTGTCATTGTTAAATAACGACGAAGATCAATAATTTTCTCTACATGCTCATTCATCACAGGACATTGGTCTTCACAGTTACGACAAGTAGTACAAGCCCAAATCTCTTCTTCTGTAATAACATCTCCAATTAGTGAAGGACTATAAACATCTTCAATAATTGCCCCTTCTGCCCCTGCAGCAAGTGCTAATTTGTTTCCTTGTGTGTTTTTAAAGAACATTTTCGGTACCCAAGGCTGTTGATGTGTTTGTACAGCCCCAGTAAACGTTAAATGATCTCGAAGTTTTGTCATTAAATCCATTGGTGATAACATTTTGCCTGTTCCACTCGCAGGACACATATTCGTACAACGACCACACTCTACGCACGCATAGAGATCAATTAGTTGAAGTTGTGTGAAATCTTCAATCTTACCAACGCCAAAGGATGGTACTTCTTCGGATTCTTCATCTTCGCTTTCTAATGTTTCAAAATCGATTGGTGTCAGTTTTCCAACTGATGATAGACGATTAAAGTAAACGTTTACAGGGCCAGCGATTAAGTGTGCATGCTTAGATTGTGGAACATATACTAGGAACGTTAAAAGAATCAGTAGATGAATCCACCACATGATAAAGAATACTGTTATAGCAGCAACAGGCGGTAAGAAACCAAATGCTGTGCCAATTATAGATGCAACAGGTTCTGACCAAGTTGCTTCTTCACCATGCCAAATCATTCCCATACCATTGCCTACAAGTACAGAAACCATTAAACCTCCGATAAAGATAAGAACAAGCCCAGACTTCAAGCCACGTTTTAGGCGTACAAGTTTTTCAATATACCGTCGATAAAATGCCCATACTACAGCAACCAAAATTACTAATGTTACAATTTCCTGGAAGAATGTAAAGTAAGGATACAATGGTCCAAGCGGTAGATGTGACCCCGGTTTTAGACCTTTCCAGATAAAATCAATCGCGCCAAACTGAACTAATATAAATCCATAAAAGAACATTACATGGATGGCACCACTCTTTTTATCCTTCAATAACTTCTTTTGTCCAAAAACATACACCCAAATTTTCTGTAACCTTGCTTTGACATCATTATCAAACTCAACTTTTTTCCCCATCTTGATAAATTGATAACGTGTCTTCACTAAATACGTGAATAATCCTAATGCATAAGCTACTACAGCTAAAAATAAAATCCAATTAATAATTAATAGTACGTTCATTTCTTTCCCCCCTCTTAGCTGCTTCTTTCCCTTTGTTTTGATCATTGGTATTTTCTTAGAAAATACTTTTGTTGCTATCATTGTAAAATATGAATGAGCATTCAGTCAATCTGTTTTCTAATAAAAACATAATATTTTCTCTAAAAACATTAATATTTCTGTTTAGAAAACAATATTAAAAGTTGCTTTAAAATTCTATTAATTTAATATATTCAACTGATATATTATTATAACCATTTTAAATATATTTCTTGGTAAAATTTTTAAAATTGCTTTTGAGTTTAAAAATGTACATTCATACAAACACACTTAATGTTGAGTAACTGCATAAATACACGTATCAGTTACATGTTTTCCATCTGCTGATAAATCTTCATTCTTTAAAATACCTTCTAATGTAAAATGGAGTCTTTCAGGAATTGCACGACTTTTTATATTTTCACTTTCACAACGAATTTCAATACGTTTAAAACGTAAAGTATGTATCCCTAATTTAGTAATAGCATCAACAGCTTCTGTCATATAACCATTTCCAACATATTTGCTATTTGCCCAATATCCAATTTCACATTTAGGAATATCCCAATCGATAGACTGAAGGCTTGTTACCCCAACAAATTCTCCTGTTTCTTTAGTAAATATGAGAAAACGAAAACTCTCATTTTTTAAAAATTTATCATGAGCGCTTTCTAAATTAAGTTCTGTTTCTTCTTGCAAAGGAAGTGTTTGGACAAATGGTAACCACGGTTTCAATTCTTGAATGGATTCTCTGATTGCTAAATTCATTACTTTTCCGTCATTGCGTTGTGGAATTCTTAATAATAATCGATCTGTATAAATATGTGTTGGTACTTCTGATAAAATTTTTGTCATATATCACAACACCTTCCTACCTTTTCCTAATATTATTCTAGAGAGATTTAACAAATTCCTTTTTAATCGTGATTTTCCCTTTCTATTTCCTTTCTACTAAAACAGGTGTTAATTTATTTTTAATACACTCAATTTTAGCACCATAAATATTTAGGTATCTCCTTACAGCTAAGTATAGCTGTCATCTAACTATCCATTTGACTTTTAGATTCACGATGTTTTAAGAAGGTGATGTACAAAAAGCATAAGATGTTTTGTTCTATATCCGAAATACTATAAATTTTATCCGGTACTAATCTGTTGATTTCCGTTACTGGCGGACGCTTTCCGCGGGCGAGCGGTGAGCCTCCTCACTTCGTTCCGGGGTCTCACCTGTCTCGCTTTCCCGCAGGAGTCGCCGCCATCCACTCCAATCAACATACAGATTCATAAATATAAATAAATGGGCCAAGAAAGATGGTGTCAATTTTATACTTTTTAAGAGAAAGCAAAGTAATTCAATAGTAGAAATAACTCCAGTAACATCAGGTGTTTAAAATGGAATTTTAACTACGAAAATTGATTTATACACAAAAACTGGGACGGAAAAATTTTAGCTAATGAAAAATCCGAACTATAATGTGGAATTTTAAATTTCACATTGTCCGGACTATTGTTTTTTATTATACAAGTTATCAAATGATTTCTATTGTTTTTAGTAATTCTCCAAATAGATTTTGGGCTTGTTGAATTTTTTCTTTGTATATTCCAATTAGAATAACTGTTGAAGGGCCTGCAGATGCTTGCATATCCCAATCGCATTTAAATGATCTATCTCCAAGTAAAACTCTGATTTCTTTTGCAATACCTTTTGACCCTACTGGCCAAATACGTTCAATCAATTTCTGTTGCATGGCTCTATAAATCATTGTTAGATTAGCTATCTTTTCTGGTTCTGCTACAACTTGATCTCCAACCAAAGGTTTACCATACGTAAACCATTGAAGATCTGTTGCAGAAGGGAGTTCTTTAACGAAATTTCCTATTATCGTTATTCCAATGCATGATTGTAATGTTTTTATATTGGTCTCTGTGCTCCCAGTAATTTTTGGGGTTTCTATTCCGATTTCATCAAATAACCTTTGTATGCCTGCTACATATCGATTCCAAGCTTCTTCTCCACTAAAATTATGTAAAATGATTGCTTCTGGTTCAGCGCCGGCTGCCCATTGTTCGAGTAATGTGACACGCCCAGAAAAATAACTTGTCATATCATCTGGGACGTTCACTACATCTTGTTCCTTTTGACCAATTGCACCTGAATTATCAGTTGTTACGATCAAACCCTTCGATAAGGATAGTGCATTTCTCATTATTCATGTGCCTCTCCTGTTAGTGTTAATATCTTTAATTTCATACTGCACACCTAGTCCTTTTCCTTTTTTCTACCACCGTTTCTGAATACTTTTGCACTGCGAATATATTCAATATCTGATACATTTAAACGTGCATTTACAACACGAGCTGCAGCAAATAAATAATCCGATAAACGATTTAAATAACGTTGGACTACTGTTGGGACATCCCCTTCTTCTGCGTTTTTCAATAATGTGACTGTTTGGCGTTCTGCTCTTCTTGCAATGGTACGAGCAATATGCAATGTTGCAGCAGCGGGTGATCCTCCAGGTAAGATAAACTTCTCAAGTAAAGGTGGTTCATCCATTAATAGATCAATTCGTTTTTCCATTGCTTCAATTGGCTCATCTGTCATTTTATAATGGCGGTCTTTCATGACATTTGCTAAATCGCCACCACAATCAAATAACTCATTTTGAATATTTTCTAAGTCTTGTAAGATGTCTTTGAATATTTCTTTATCTAATTCTGTCACAGCTTTACCTATAAATGAGTTAAGTTCGTCGATTGTGCCATAGGCTTCTACTCGGAAGTCGTCTTTGTCTACTCTGCCGCCAATAATACTTGTTTTCCCTTTGTCACCTGTACGTGTGTATAAATTCATCTTTCTTCCTTCTTTCCTTTTATATTTGGTTACACTTTATCTATAATTACTTTTCAATATAAATCTACTTTTCCCTTTTCTCATTAATAGGAATTTACTTTATCTCTTCAGCTATCCCATACCAAATTCTTGTGACGTGGTCACTTATAGCAAATAATTGTTGATATAATCTTCCAAGAGTGTCCCTTAATTGTCGGTCTTGTTGTTCGATTGGTACGATACCTCTTCCCATTTCTGTTGCAATGATAATCACCTGATGTTGCTTTTCTAATAACTGTAGCTGTTCAACAATTTTAATTGCTAGTGTTACTTCATCCTCCTCAAGAAATGGTTTAATCACTTCCTCAAGTTTGGATACTACTACCGTGTGGCTAGTTGGGGTTTTCGGAAGTTGCCCTACATACCATTCGACATCTTCAATCCCTCGTTCCTTTAACCAACGTCTTACATATTCATGCTTTCCGTTATAGGCACCACCGATAAAAGTGTGCATCGTTTCCCCTCCTTAAACGCTTCTGACGTATCCCATTGAAGCTTGAATAATTCATCATGTGATACATGCCAATCCCAAAAGTCACTAGGTTCAGGAGACAATCGAACAAGTAATGCCCGAATCGTACCACCATGTAAAATAAGAGGATACTCACGAAGGTTTTTTGGTAATCTTCTAAAAGCATCTATACAACGATTGGTCACTTCTATTAAAGTTTCACCAGCTGGAGGTGCTATATGATTAGGATTGTCAATCCACTTTCGATACAGAGGACATTCTTTTAAGTCATCATACGTTTTCCCTTCAAACTCGCCAAAGTTACTTTCTCTAAACCCAATATCTCCGTAATATGTAGCATTAGGAAAATAGCTTTTTGCCGTTTGCTCACAGCGCTTCAAATCACTTCCAAAAGCCACTTTACACTTCTTATTTACAACAGGTAAATTTTGATTTGGTAAAATGTCTTCATCTGTCCAGCCCAAATAACGATGCTCAATATTGCTTTTTGTTCTTGCATGACGCATTAAGTAAATAGTAATAGAGCAATCCATAATACTCCCTCCATACCTTCGATAAATGCACCTAGCAAATCGCCAGAGCTCCCACGGAAATTACGAATTGTCCACCATTTATAAAAGAATGCAGTAACAATTACTATTAGAAGTAAGATAATTAACTGCCATTGACCACTTAACCAGAACAAAAACGTAGTCCCAATAATCGTCGAAATGATTGTACTTATTAGCCAATATTTAAGATTCAGATGTTGTTTAAAGAAAAACCCTAACCCTTTTTCCTTTGAACTTTTGGTCTGAATAAAATACACAGACATCCCTAGACGAGAATAGAATGGTACGGCTATTAACCAGATCCAATTAAAATCTTGTTGTCCTACTAATTCTGAAAGGAAAAAGATTTTTGTTAACACTAAAAAAACTAAAGACATTGCACCAAAAGCACCTATACGTGGATCGTCCAATATCTCTATACGCTTATCTATATCACGATATGAAAAATAAGCGTCACCCATATCTACAAAGCCATCTAAGTGTAATCCCCCTGTCCAAATCACATAGCCAAACACAAGGAGAAAACCTGTAAGTATTGAGCTTAAATCGGTATATGTTTGGAGCAAGTAAAATATAGCTGTCATCACAGCACCCATAATCGCTCCAAGCCATGGTAAAAAGGAGAACATGGCAGTAATTGTTTTCTTTGTTAATGGTAATTCTTTATTAATCGGTACTACTGTAAAAAACTGAAATGCTAGTAGTATCCCATTTAAGACCGTTTTCATCGCAACATCCTCCTCTACTTCCATCTATGTGCATAGCCGTATTCCATCTCAATCGCGGTTGTTGCCTGCTGTACAAACCATTGATGAAGTTGTCCTAAATATTTTTGATATAACTTAACTTCAGTAAATTTAGATATAGGCTCATCTAATACTTCGTTAGAAACAATTACAAGAGGAATTTGCATTGCGCGTAATGTAAGAATGGTCTTTTTCATTTCAGCGATTCGTTCAGTAAGTTTTAAAGGCTGTTGCCAATTACAAATACCTGTTTCAAATCCTTCATAAAATTCGTTCGTCAGCCATGTTGTAACACAATCCCAAAGTACAACATCTCCTTTTTGGATCATTAAAAGAAGTTGCTGTAAATTTGTTGGTTGTTCCACTGTAACCCAATTTTGTTTTTGCTTTTTTCGATCTAGCTTATGTCGAGCTATCCGTTTTTTCATCTCATCATCAAATGCGACTCCAGTAGCTACGTAAATGAGTCTTTGTGCTTGATATGCTTTAGCTAATGATTGTAGTTGCTGCTCTGCAAAAGCACTTTTGCCACTTCTCACACCACCAGTGATGAAAATTAGTTCCGTTTCAGCCATAAAGTCATCTCCTTTTGCAATGACTTCATAGATTTTTCATCTTTCATCCCTACTCGAAACCATTCGCCATTCATTCCCTTAAAGTTTTCTGTATGTCGAAGTACCATACCTTTCTCTAACATCGCATGGAAAAATGCTTTGGATTGTTGCGGTTTGGGTAATTGAAAACAGATATAATTCGTAATACTTTTCGTTGTCTTGCACCCAGATTGATGCAAGAATGCCGTAAAAAGTTCCCTACATTTTTGTGCGTATTGAATAGACTGATTTCGAAATTCAGTTTCTTCTAAACAAGATGCACCAATCTCAGCGGCCAACCCATTAATATGCCAGTGTGAAGCTTTTCTTTGTAATGTTTGAATCATTTCGGGTGCTGCAATCATATATCCTAATCGAACACCAGCTATTGCATACATCTTCGTCATCGACCTGACAATCATAATATGTGGATGTTCATTTATATAAGGAATCATTGACGCTTCTTCGCCAATCCAATCGATAAAGGCTTCATCCAACACAATATGACAATTGGCCTTTTCCCCCTCATCAATCAGTAGTTGCAGCTCTTCTCTCGGTGGCAACACACCTGTAGGATTGTTGGGTGTACAAAGATATAAAATATCAGCTTGTTGCATGTCTTTAATAATTTGAACAATCGGTAACTTCCAAGTTGTTATGTCATCGACCTCGATATGAACCATTTCAACATGATTAGCTGCCAAAGTTGCTTCATATTCAGAAAATGTTGGATGAATAATGATAGCCCTTTTGCGTTGAAATATGGTTGCCAATAATGAGAATATCTCTGCAGCTCCGTTTCCCAATAACACTTGTTCCTCATCAACATTATGAAACTTTGCTATAGCAGCCAAAAAAGGTTGTCCTTGTGGATCTGGATAACGTGAAATTAGTGGAAATAAGTCATCCCACTTTTCTCGAATGAAAGATGGTGGTCCAGCAGGATTTACATTTTCACTAAAATCAATCATTTCCATAGGTTTTTTTATGGATAATTGTTCATATAAACGATGTGGATTAGCGCCATGATTAGGTAATGACAATATAAATTCCTCCTATTACTACACCTATTAGCCAAAACCAAGTTGTCACTGTGTGCATTTGTTCAATTGCTAGTTTAATATGTTTTGGTGCAAGTTCTGTTTCTGGTTCTCCCATTTTTGCTCGTTCAGAAATAATTCCTTTATAACGATTTGTTCCGCCTAGTTGAATACCAAGTTGATAGGCTGTTGCTGCTTCTAAAAATCCACTATTAGGACTTGGATGTTGTTTAGCATCTCTTAACCATCCTTTAAGACGATATGAAAATGAATGCAAAGACTCTTTTTTTGTCCCGATTAACATAAGAAATCCAGTTATTCTGCTCGGTATGTAATTAAAAACATCATCTGTATGTGCAGCAACATATCCGAAATCTCCATATTCTTCATTCTTATAAGCAACCATTGAGTCAAGTGTATTGACAGCCTTGTACATCCAGGCTCCTGTTGCACCAAATAGGAATGCCCAGAATAACGGAGCTGTAACGCCATCGCTTGTATTTTCAGATACCGTTTCTACTACACCCCTCGTCACTTCTGGTACAGATAACTTTTCAGTGTCTCGACCGACAATCCATGAAAGCTTTACGCGTGCTTCTTTTAAGTCTCCTCCAACGAGTGGCGTATAAACGTCCATCGCAGCTTGTTGGAGACTCTTTTGTGCTAGAGCTACGGCAATCATTATGCCTTCCACTAATATGCCGAAGATCGTTCCCACCGTATAAGCAGCAATAACAATGGCGTAGCTTACAACAGTTGATATTCCAACAACTATCATAACAAGAAGTAATCCTTTTAACTTTCGAAATTTGCCCTTATTCAAGTGAATAGTAAGCCATTGAATTAGATTACCTATCCATCTTACAGGATGCGGCATTTTGGGCGGATCACCGATAAAACGATCTAGTACTACCCCAAGCGTACAGGCGATTAAATGTGCCAGCATCTTACAACACCCCTTTTGCACGTTTATAGTCTTGTAGTGCAATGCGAGTTGTTTCAAATACCCCACGGCCAATTAGTTTACCTATCCCTGTAATAGTTCCTGCATATTCAAAAAAGGGACCGTTTTGTGTAGCAGCAATAAGAACACTATCTGTAGATGTGCCGGTTGCAGTTGTATTAGATATATTATCTTGAATATTCTCTACTGCTAATGCCTTTACTTTCGCTTCTGTTGCAGTAATCATTGCTTGCATAAAGGACTCATCTGTTAAAGTGCCATTGACGAACACCCATGTATTAATCGTCCCAACATGAGTTGTTTCAACACGTTTATAAGCTTGTGAAACATCTACTGCGTTCCCTACACCTGCTGTAACCGCTACTACAATACTGCCTACTTGAGACGAATACTCCCTGATTACGACGTGTTTTGATGCAACTGCAGTCATCATGGCTACTGTATTAGATGGTGAAAAGCCGTGTTTTTCAAGATACTGTTTTAGTTCTTCATGCGCATTCTCACACATATAATTCTTATCAACTGAACGATTGATAAATGATTGAAACCATCCAAAACCTGCGTTATGAACAGCTGAAGAAATTGTTTTTAACGGAAACATTGTTTGTAACTCCACAAATTCATCTTTAACCTTTATTTGCTTTGATGTGATGGTCATTGATGCTTGCCCTTCTTCTTGAAAATCAGGGATTAACGTTACCTGTGGCTTCGGCATCACAGGGTGTGGATAGCTTGAAACTTTTGTATGGTAGACCTCCATCACATGCTTCTCTTTTAACACTTCATGTGGTTCACCAATAGAGCTAATTTGTCCATTTTCGAGTAAAATCAATTGATCACAATATAGTGAAGCTAAATTCATATCATGAAAAATCGAAATCACCGTTAAATCATGATACACAACCTCATGTCGAATCATATCCATCAGTTTCCGTTGATGTTCGATATCTAAATGATTAGTTGGTTCATCTAATAGTAGTAAATCGGCTTGCTGCGCTAAAGCTTGTGCAACAAACGCCCTTTGTTGCTCCCCACCGGAAAGAAAATCCAATTGTTGATCTGTGTATTGTGTAATCCCTGTTTGATCCATTGCAGTAGCAACTGCCTCTTCATCATCTTTTGACCATGTTTGAAACCAACTATTTTGATGAGGATAACGGCCAATTGATACAGTCTCACGAACTGAATGTGAGAAGGCATGTGCATGTAACTGAGGTAAAACAGCCATTTTGCGTGCTAATTCTTTCGTTGAATAGTCTTTACGATTCTTTCCATCAATCAGAACTGAACCACTTGTTTCAGCAAGTATTCCACTAATTACTTTTATAAGTGTAGATTTCCCGCTTCCATTAGGGCCTAAAATGCCAACAAATTGCCCTTTTTCTACTTTAAATGAAATATCCTTTATAATAGGTTTTTTAGGATCATATCCACCACTAAGTTGTTTTACATTAAGCATTCCTATGCTCCCTTCGTTCTACGTTGACGGAAGAAAATATAAGCAAAAACCGGCGCGCCAATAAAGGATGTTATAACACCGATAGGTAATTCTGTTGGTGCAATGATTATACGGGCGACCAAGTCACATACAATCAGTAATGATGCTCCATTGATAAAAGATAATGGTAATAGATGACGATGATCTGCACCAAATAGTAATCTAGTCATATGTGGGACAACTAGTCCGATAAAGCCAATCGTTCCTGAAACCGCGACCGCCGAACCAGTTAACATTGAACCCCCAAGTAGAAGCATAAGTTTACTTCTTTTCACATTAACACCTAAATACTTTGCCCTTTCTTCTCCAAACAACATAGCATTTAGCTCACGGCGATTAAACCATAACATCAATGCCCCTATAAGGATGAATGGCCATACCATCTTCACATAAGGCCACCCACGCATCGATACGCTTCCCATCAACCAGCTAATTATTTGTCGAAGTTCTTCTCCTGTTAGCGCAATCATTAATGATATAACAGCGCTTAAAAATGAACTCATGATTATTCCTGTTAAAATAAGTGTTTCCATCTTCATCGTACGATCAACTAATTTAGCAAATCCAATCACTGCAAATAGAGATAGCATTGCTCCTACCATGCTAAATGTAGGTAAAGTGAATATCCCTAAAATAGGGGCTGAAATATTGAAAAAAAGCGTCATCACTGCACCTACTGAGGCACCTGATGACACTCCTAACGTATATGGATCAGCAAGTGGATTTTTTAATAAGCCTTGAAAAGCAGCACCTGCAATTGCTAATGCTGCTCCAACAAGTCCAGCCAATAAAACACGTGGCATACGAATATTCCATAAAATATTTGTTGCCATTTCATCAGCTTCTGTATCCCATAACGTACTTAGTGGTACCTTTACAGAACCTACAGATATACCGAGCCATATACTCAGTAACAAGATGAATATGGCTACAATATACCCCACTACTATTTTCCTCATTTGAATACCTCTGGATAAACTGCTTTTGCTATTTCTTCTAGACCATCAGCAAGGCGAGGGCCTGTCCGAGCTGTTAAATCTTGATTCACTTGTACAACTGCGTCATTTTTGACTGCTGTAATACTATTAAATCCTTGACGTTTTTTTACTTTTTCTACGATATTCGGAACATCTTCCATTACAATCATTGTATCTGGATTACGTTTAACAATTTGCTCTGAATCGATTTTAAACCAACCTGATTGATCATCTACAACATTTTTGATATTTGCTAGGTCTAAGATTTCTTGCATAAATGTATCCTTACCTGCTGTATAAATTTCCGGTTCATCTGAAGTTTCTACAAAAACAGAACGTTGTTTCACATTTGCTACTTTATCTTGAACTTCTTGTACTTTTGCTTTCATATCTTCAACAATTTGATCTGCTTTTTGCCCTTTGTCTGTAATTTGGCCAATTTGTTCGATCGTGTTATATGTTTCTTCAAAGTTTGTTGCATTTTTTACTACAAAAACAGTAATTCCTGCATCTTTTAGTTGTTGTAATCCTGCCTCTACTGATTTGGCATTGGATTCATGCGCAAACACTACATCTGGTTTTAAACTTAGTATTTTCTCAATATCATATTCCATGCCGCCCACTTTTTCCTTTTTAGTAGCAGCTTCTGGATAGTTATCGTTATCAGTTACACCTACAATTTTGTCGTCTAAACCTAGCGCAAATAATATTTCTGTATTACTAGGGACTAAAGAAACTATCTTTTTAGGGGCTTCTTTAAATTCCACATTGTTACCGAGTGCATCTTTTACCATCATTGGATATGTAGACGTATTTTTTGTTGTTTGCGTAGAATTTGTTTTGTCACTAGATGATTTTTGCGAATCTCCTTGTCCACATCCTACAAGTAAAGCAAATACCATTGTGAGCATTATTGCTAATTGCCATATTCTTTTCATTGATCGAAGTGCCTCCTTCAGCAAAATAAAAAGCCTCTCTATTTTTTCGAGAGGCATCATGAATCCAGTAAATATTAAATATACTGGCACCCATCCTATCCTCGTAGTTAAACTGGTGTCTTTAAATACGGCAGGTATCCTGGCTTGTGTTCAACGCTTCTCGTGCCTTCCCGAAAATTTTTCAGTGGCAATTATACGAGTTACTCACACTTACAGTGGCGGGACCGCATCGGATTTTCACCGATTTCCCTTTTCACTTAACATTTTACCGAATGTTAAGAACCGTACTTTTTTAACTATTGAATTGTCTATCATTATACCGAATATTTTGTTTTTATGGAAGGTACCTTAAAATAATTAAAGTTTTACGGAATAGTTTTGACCTATTGAGTGGGGGTATAATTCTTATGAGTTGTGCTAATTGGTGCCTGAGTTGTGCTAAACAGGGCGCGAGTTTCCTAACTTTATACTCTCGGTAATTTTATACTTGAAGCTATGTATCTCTTATTTTTTCTTTCGATTGAGTAATTTTAGTCGATGGAGCTTACATGTCCCCTAATTCTTTCCTACGTAAAAAAGCTAAGCAAAATAAAAGGACATCGCATATTTTCACACAAAATATACGATGCCCTTGCTTATTTTTTGAGATTCGGGCCTTCCAGCGCTTGTCGGGAGCCCACAGGATATGGGTCAGATAGCCGTTGCGACACGATGTTGCGCTTTTAGGCTATCTTCCTCTTAGCGAGCGCGTTCAGCAATTAAATTATCCAGCTTCTGCGGCTAGTCCCTCGAGTCACAACGCTTTCTCGGTCGAAAACTGAAATGACGTTTTCGATTCGAAAGCTTTTGTGATTTTCGGGTCTGAGCAAGCCGCCTCAGCATTTAATTTTATCCAGCTTCTCGCGCCAGCCCCTCGAGGTCGCTTCAGTCCCTCGGTCAAAAGCTGAAAACATGCTTTTGATTCGGGCCTTCCAGCGCTTGTCGGGGCTAAACGGACGCGTTCAGCATTTAACTTTATCCGGCTTCGGGCGCTAGCTGCTCGAGTCGCTTCGGTCTCTCGGTCGAAAGCTGAAAACACGCTTTCGATTCGAGCCCTCCAGCGCTTGTCGCAGCTGAACGAGCGCCCTCAGCACTTAATATTACATTTTTTCTGGTGCTGATACGCCTATTAGTTTTAGTGCGTTTGCTAATGTTGTACGTACTGCTGTGATTAATGCGATACGTGCTTCAGAGCGTTCTTTGTTTTCTTCATCTAAAACTTTTTCTGCATTATAGAAACTGTGGAATGTTGCAGCAAGTTCTTGGATGTAGTTAGCGATACGGTGTGGCGCACGTACACGAGCAGCATCCGCTACGACTTGTGGGAAGTCTCCAACTTTTTTCAATACTTCAATGTCTTTTTCAGATGATAATGTATCAAGATGTTCAGTTGAAGCTGCAAAGCCTTTTTCTGATGCTTGACGTAAGATTGAGCAAATACGTGCATGTGCATATTGTGCATAGTACACTGGGTTTTCGTTTGATTGTTTTACAGCTAAGTCTAAATCAAAGTCTAAATGAGTATCGCCTGCACGCATTGCAAAGTTATAACGAACAGCATCTAAACCTACTTCTTCTACAAGTTCGCGAAGAGTTACTGCGTTACCAGTACGTTTAGACATTTTAACTTTTTCACCATCACGTAGAAGGTTTACCATTTGAATTACTTCTACTTCTAATGTATCACGATCATAACCAAGTGCTTCGATAGCCGCTTTCATACGTGGAATGTAACCGTGGTGGTCAGCTCCCCAAATGTTGATAAGCTTATCGAAACCACGACGTAATTTATCTTCGTGATATGCGATATCAGGAGTTAAATATGTGTAAGAACCATCAGTTTTGATCAATACGCGGTCTTTGTCATCACCAAATGTAGTAGAACGGAACCATGTTGCGCCGTCTTGTTCAAATACATGACCGTTTTCTTTTAGTTTTTGTAATGCAGTTTGAACTTTTCCTTCTTTGTATAAAGAAGTTTCAGAGAACCAAACATCAAAATCTACACGGAAGTCTTTTAAGTCTTTTTGAAGTTTACCGAATTCATGTTTCAATCCATGTTCACGGAAGAATTCAAAACGTTCTTCATCAGATTTTTCTAATACGTCTTTACCGTATTCAGCAGAAAGTTCTTTTGCAATGATAATGATATCTTTACCATGGTAGCCATCTTCAGGCATATCAAAATCTAAACCTAGCGCTTCACGATAACGCGCTTCTAGAGATTTTGCTAATTTTGTGATTTGGTTACCTGCATCATTAATGTAATATTCACGTGATACATTGAATCCTGCGAAATCTAAAACATTACATAAAGAATCACCAACAGAAGCACCACGAGCGTGACCTAAGTGAAGGTCACCAGTTGGGTTAGCAGAGACGAATTCTACTTGAACTTTTTCACCTTTACCGGCATCTGTACGTCCATAGTTAGAACCTTGTTCAAGAACTGTTGTCACTACTTCAGCTAAGTAATCTTTGCGTAAAATAATATTCATAAAACCAGGTCCTGCAATATCAATTTTTTCAATATTTGTGCCTTCAGTTTCAAGATTTTCTAAAATCGTTTCAGCAATTGCACGAGGTGGTTTTTTTGCTAATTTTGTTAGCTGCATAGCGATATTAGTTGCGTAGTCGCCGTTTTCTTTGTTTCTTGGTGTTTCTAAATGAATGTTCAAAGCAGTTGTATCTTCTACAAGATTTGCTTTTTGGATTGCTGCAACAAGTGCTTCTTTAATAGATTGTTGAACTTGTTCTACTGCGTTCATTTGTTTCCCTCCGTATAGTTCAGTTCTAAACAATAGTCTCCGACAGATTGTTCACCGATTATTAGTTCATATTGCAAATAAAATCGACCGTTTTGAATAGTTTCGGACGGTTCAAATTTCATTTCTTTCGTTTTTGTTACAATAGGCAATTGACCATATTCACTATTATAATGACCTCTTCTTACTTGTCCAAGTACAAATGGCATTCGCATTTTCACATCACCATTGCGCATGATAATGGCATCTTCTTGGCCAAATCTAAGAGTCGTATTCATACGTTGATCTTCTTGTATTTCCTCGTATTGCAAATAGATTTGATCATTCTTTTGCATAATTTCCCCTTCAGACCACAGTTCAAATTTCTCAGTTTCTGTGCCTGGTTGGGTAATCGTTGTTATGATTTTTAATTTTACGGGTGCTGTCAATACATCTGACATTTTAAGACGCCTCCGTTTTCCGTTTAATATAACCTTCTTATTATAGGATAGGAATATACCTATTTTCAAGATACAACATGAATATAGAATATTTTTCTGATAATAAGATTGAAACGAACTCATCCGTTCACCCCAAATACTATTCTAGTAGACAACCGTTACATGGACCCTCTTCTCTCAAATATTGATATGGATGCAAACTTCTAATTTTTCGACAAAATTAGTGTTTTTCCTTCGTTTAGTTTATCTAAAGACTTCACATACTAGATTCATCAATGTGAAAGGAAGCGATTAGATGAACCGAGCTGAACATCAACGGCAACGGAAAAGAAAACAACGTCTAAAGAAAATCGTCATTTGGGTTATCGTATGTGGCTCAGCAGTTGCATCTGCCCTGTTATCACTTCGAATATATGCACAAATTACAGGTGCGCCTTCCTTGACGGTTCCAAAAGCAACTGTTTTCTTAGATGCAGATGGAGCACAATTAGGAGATAAATTTGCACAACAGCGTCGATATTGGGTAGATCTAGATGAGATTTCTCCTTTTGTAACGAAGGCGCTTATTGCCACGGAGGACCAAGACTTTTATAGCCATAACGGATTTGACTATACACGAATTGCCGGTGCCTTATTTAAGGATATAAAGGCAATGAAAAAAGTCGAGGGTGCTAGCACAATTACACAACAATATGCTAGAAACTTATATCTATCACATGATAAAACATGGTTAAGAAAAATAAATGAAGCATTATATGCCTATCGCTTAGAAACTTTTTATAGTAAAGATCAAATATTAGAAGGCTATTTAAATACCGTATATTTTGGTCACGGAATGTATGGTGTAGAGGCTGCAAGTAGATATTATTTTGCAAAATCAGCAAAAGATCTAACTCTTCCAGAGGCTGCATCGTTAATAGCAATTCCAAAAGGTCCAAGTATCTATTCGCCTCTTGCAAATGAAGAAAAAAATCATGATAGACAGCAACTTATTCTAGCACTTATGCAGAAACAAAATATAATTACTAAAGAGGCTAAAGAACGAGCACAACAAACAAGACTCTCCTTCAAATATGATGAATGGGATAGTGGAAAAACAAGCGCACCGTACTTTATCGATACAGTATGGGCAGAAGCACAGAAAATATTAGAAAAGAATGGACGTAGTATTGAAGAGGGAGGATGGACAATTCAAACAACGTTAAATACTTCCCATCAAAAAGCTGCAGAAGAAGCAATTGAAAAGAATTTACCTAATTCAGGTTTACAAGTTGGCTTTATTAGTATGGATCCAAAGACTGGATACATTACAGCATTAGTCGGTGGTAGTCAGTATGCAAAAAGTCCATTTAACCGTGTGACCCAAGCTAAGAGACAACCAGGCTCAGCCATTAAACCATTCTTATATGCAACTGCATTAGAGGATAATTTTTCGCCTTTAACATTTATGGATGCAGAAAAAACAATTTTCACTTATGATGGTGGACGTTCTGAATATGAACCTAAAAATGTGAATGGAAAGTATGCTAACCATCCACTATCATTGGCACAAGCACTTGCGATATCCGATAATATATATGCTGTAAAAACATATGAAGAAATCGGTTATCGTAAATTCAAACAAATGTTAGATCGTTTTGGTATAGGTGAAACTTTACAAAATACACCTTCTGTAGCATTAGGTACAACTGAAGTAACACTAAAAAATATAACATCAGCTTATAATACGATTGCTGCAGGTGGTGTTAAGAGAACACCTATTTCAGTACTCTCTATAAAAGATTCAGATGGAAAAGTTCTTTACAAAGTGAAAAAACAAAGAGGATCTAAGAGAGTATTGAAGAAAGACGATAATTTTATCTTGACTCAACTAATGACAGGTATGTTCGACCCAGTATTTAATGATTATGCACCGGCAACAGGTATTAGCATTAGAAACAAACAAACACGCCCGTATGCAGCAAAATCAGGTACCACTCTCACCGATCAAATGATGATAGGATTCTCCCCTACATTAACTGCTGGTGTTTGGAATGGTTACGATCAAGGAAAGCAAATGACAAGTGAAGCGGATAGCCGTGCGACTAAACAAATTTGGATAGACTTTATGGAAAGTGCTCACAAAGATTTACCTAGTGAACCGTTCATAGCACCTAATGGAGTAGAAGCAGCTATCGTTGATGTTGAAACTGGTGGTATAGCAACAAAAAGCTGTAGCAGACAACGTCTTGTTTATGTAAAGAAAAAGGATGTACCCAAGAAAAAATGTACAGATCCTTCTATTGTAAAAGATTTGACAAGAGAAACAGACGATTCGTGGAGCCTTTTCCCTTTTTCTCTTTTTGAATAATATATTTTAAACTGACTCGCATTGTTTTTAAGGTTTGTTAAACCTAAAACAATGCGAGTTTTTTTATGCACTAAAAAACTTTCATTCCAATGAAGTCCGTTATCCATTGGAATGAAAGCCTCTTCGCTTACTAAAGTATAAGAATTATTAAGCATTAAGCTTGGTCCATACAAAATGCCAAATAATACTCATTTAAAAGTCAATAAGCATTTGTCCTAGCTTACTTTACTTTTGTAAGCTTTACCTTCAGTTTATCGTCTTTCCATGTCAGTTTCAACTATGTTTCTGAAAACACTTAGGAAATGTCACAGATTTTTCAATTTTTGGTTTCCTAAAATCCTAAATCAGTGTGTAATTGAGTATCACTGTTTTCCCACATTTCTTTATTGAAATTCTTCAAGAATTCCCCTAAAACGTGTTTTGATGAATCATCCATATGTTCTACAATGATATGTCTTTTCATCGATTTGTCCATTTTATTGACATGGTCTGCAAGAATTTTATAACCACGGCGTTTTTCACGATTAACAACCATTTCACATGCTGTTACACCTGCATAATATGCGCCTTCTGGTTTTTGCTCAATTGTCACCCAAACTAACCAATATGGTTTTCCGCCCTCTGAATCAGCTCGATCAGTGGTGAATTTTATGCCCTTTTCTACTGCACTTCGAGCATGCATGGCCCCAATATCAACTTCAGCCGTTTTTTCTTCAATATCAATAATAACAGGTGATACATTTTCAAGTGATAGAGTTCCAATACCAAACCCTTTGTGACCGTCAGTCGGATTGTTTTTTATAATGGTAAATTCCATTTTTTTTGGTTTTTCTTCATTTGTCATACGCTAAATCCCTCCGTTCTGTTATTATAACGAATATACACTATATTTTACATGAGGAGGACTTAGAATGCCTGTAGTAACGATTAAAATGATTGAAGGACGTACTGACGAACAAAAACACAATCTAGTCGAAAAAGTGACCGGTGCTATTTCAGAAACGGTTAATGCCCCTAAAGAAAATATTACAATTATTATTGAAGAAATGAAAAAAGAACATTATGCAATCGGTGGCGTTCGTAAAAGCGAACAGTAATATAAAAAAGTGTATTCGGTAGAAAAGTCGAATACACTTTTTGTGATTTAATATTAGTTCACTTTAAATGTTGAGAGCATGTCAATTAGTTCGAAGGCGTCCTTTATTTCTTGTTCTGTAAAATTCAGTTTTCCCTTTACAACATGGACTTTCTCGATTTGCTCTTCTCTTGATAATTCTCCAAAGTATAATAGTGTTGATACCAATTCCAAAAATCTCGCACTTTTACTATTCAAAATATGAACAACTTCGTTTAAATTTTGTTGTTCTTCACATAAAGCTTTTGAAAAATCTATCCCCTTATCTGTTACTTCATAACAATATTGAACATAGGATCCCTTGTCTTCCATTTGTTCAGTTAAAAAGCCCATTGTACATAGTTCCTCAACACGTAATGTAAGTTCTTCTGAATACGGTCCATAAATATGGAAATGATATTTTTCATGGAATGGAAATTGCATCTTCTTAGCTATATAAACCATCTTCTGTAACTTTTTGCGACCAGTGACTTGTCCTGCTAATGACACGAATTGTACGACTTTAGCATGTTCTTCTAGCACGATTTTCTCCTTTCGAGAAGGCTTATCCTCTCAACACATTTAGTATTTGTTTTCGTAATGTTTTTTGTTTCCCGTTTTGCAATAATGCATCTTCAGGAAAATACAGTTTGTGATCTGATCTACGTTTACCTGATATAGCATCTACTATTTGAGAACAACGTGATAATTCTTTTATCTCTCCATTTGGCATTAATAATTGAATCGGTACACGTTCCTCTTCTTCACCAGGGCGATAGAAATCATATGGTAAGTCAGAAATAGAATCATGTACTAAGTAATATTTTGGGTTAATCCCTACTTGGATAAACAAGTCCTCTAAATCTCTTAGTTTTTGATACTCATTTGCCGGATCAAATTCGATATATTTGAATAACTTTCTATTAATAAAGCGGCGACTCAAATCACTTAATATAGGATCCTTTTCTTTTGTCCACATTTGAAAATACGTTAACAATATACTTTCATCTAAAGATATATAATCTTCCAACTCTATCTGGTTATTGAAAAACGCGATAAATGGCGTAGGTTCTTGTAAAAATTGATAGTTTTCTTTACTTAACTCTTTTGCGCGATGCAAGATTTTCGTTAAAATAACTTCAGCACTTCTGGAAACAGGGTGGAAATAGACTTGCCAATACATTTGATAGCGACTCATAATATAGTCTTCTACTGCATGCATACCACTAGATTTAATCACTACTTGGTCTTCTTGAGGCCTCATAACGCGAAGTATTCTTTCCATATCGAAGTGCCCATAACTAACACCTGTAAAATACGCATCTCTTTGTAAGTAATCCATGCGATCTGCATCGATTTGGCTTGAAATCATACTAACCACTTGTTTGTTTACATACGTTTTAGCTATAACATCCGAAACTTTCTGAGGAAAGTCTGGTGCCACGCGAGTTAATACTTCGTTTACTTCTGTGTCACCTTTGATAATAGCTCTAGTAAATGCTTCATGGTCTAAGTCAAAAACATGTTCAAATGCATGCGAAAATGGGCCGTGACCCAAATCGTGCAATAAAGCTGCACAAAGTACAACGAGGCGTTCGCCTTCATCCCATTCTGGTCTACCCTTGAACACATCATCGACCATCCGACGTACAATTTCATAAACTCCTAAAGAGTGGCTAAAGCGGCTATGCTCTGCACCGTGAAACACCAAATACGTCGTTCCTAGCTGTTTAATACGGCGTAACCGTTGGAACTCCCTAGTACCGATTAAATCCCAAATCACTTGATCTCGTACATGTATATAGCGATGCACCGGGTCTTTGAATACTTTCTCTTCAGCTAACTTTTTTGTCGCATAACTCAATTTAAGCACCTCCACTAACCCTGTTTTAAAGTTCTTGCATACCTTTTATATTTCAACATTATAAACGAAAAAACCACCTTATTAAAAGGTGGAAAAAGTCGTATAAAAGAAAAATTTATGATACTTTTTCTGTGAAAATATATAATCCCTGCGGTATGTGAATATTCTTGATTAGTTATGGTAATCCTTTAATTGACCTAAAAAAGCCAATAAGAAAGCAGAGCTACCTGTTGTGAGGTAACTTTGTATAAATCTTTTTGGTTTTGGTTACA